>QEUY01001000.1 GCA_003577365.1 Chloroflexota bacterium
CAAAGACCTCCTCGTCGATCAAGCTTTGCAGCCAGGCCCGTTCAGGATAGACATAGAGGGCTTTGCTGAGTAAAGCGCAGGCCGCCGTCTCACCCACCAAAACGTTGGGCCAGTCGACGGCAGTCAGGGCCGGTTCTGTCATCACCACACCACCTCTTGATGATTGTTCATGTCTGCGCGGCCCGGCGTCAAACATCGTGCGCCCGGTCGAACAGAACAGGGGTTGTCAGGCCCAGTTGCAGTTCGCGCAGATAATGGCCGTCGGGCCGCGCTTCGACCACGCTCGACGAAAGGCCGATCTCGACGTCCAGCCCGCGCAGCGCCGCAATGTGATCGACGTGGAATTCCAAACAGTCAGGGCGGCTCTTGTGGCTGTAGCGGGCATAGCCCCCGGCCTGCAGCGCGCGCCGCACCGGCAGCACATCTGCACCAAAGACCTTGGCCGACTTGAGCAGATAATCCTTTTGCGAAAAGTAATGCGTGTCGGGGGCGCGCTGCCCGCGGTTTTGCTGATACAACTGGCCCGTGTGCTTGTTCTCAAGCGAGCAGTAGTGTACCCCCATTTTAAAGCCCGCATCTTGGACGTATTCCAGCAGGTCCAAACAGACCAGTTCGCTGCGCGCCACGGGCAGCCCGCCGGCATACCAATAGTTGTAGAGCACGCGATAGGGCCGCCGCTTGACCTTGAAGCCGCGCGCCTTGAAGGGCTGCGGGTCGGTCAGCGGGTAGCAGAGTTCGAGCAGGTTGATGCTGTCGATCTCCAATGCCTCTAGTTGGCGCAGCACACCGCACATGGTCTCAAAGGTGTCGGGCCAGATCGGCATCTCCACCATTACATGCGGGATGATCGCCTTGGCCTGGGCGATGCGCTCAAAGACAAAACGCTGCCCCTTTTCCAGGTCATGCATGCGGATGCTGAAGCGGATCTCGTCCAAGCCTGCCTCTTGCAGACGGGCCAAGGTGGGTTTGTCGGCATAGTCGCCGCAGGTATAGAGCCGCAGATACGACTGGGGAAACTTGGCGCGGGCGTGAGCAAAAAAGCCCACCGCTTCGTCTTTGTACAACAGCGGTTCACCGCCGGTGAGCGCAATATGCTGCAACCGCTGTCCCGACGCGGCCATCTGGTCCAGTTCTTGGATCACAGGGCGCTGGTGCGTCTGGAAATAGGCGTAGCTTTCCTGGTTGGGGTTAAAGCAGTAGAAGCAGGAACGGTGGCAGCGCAGTGAGACAAAGAAGGTGGCGCTGCCCACCCCGGTCTGGCAGGCGACACAGGCAGGGGAGATGCTGTTGGCGACGATGCTTTTGTCGTCGTTACGCATCAGCGCGCCGCGCCGGCGCAGACGATCCAGCCGAGCCCGGGTCTCATCGCCATAGTCGTGGTCGTCGATCTCGATGCCGGTATGGCGGATCTGCTCCATAAAGCCGTCGTGAATCTGGAGATAGCGCGCCGCCTGGGCCTGTAGCTCCCGGTTCTTGATCCGGCTGAGGTTGGTCTTGTCGATCTGCGTGATCATGTGTGCGCCCCCTGGCCCAGTTGTGTCTAGCGTCGAGTCATGCTCAGGATAGCGCAGCGGCGCGTGGGCGGCTAGGGTCATCAGTCCTGCGCGCGCGGGCAAGCGCCGGGACAAGCGTCCCTAGATCGCGCCGGGGAAATCC
>QEUY01001001.1 GCA_003577365.1 Chloroflexota bacterium
CAAGTGCCGGTCACGCCTTCGTACTCTGAAGAGACCAGCACGGTTTCCATGGGTTCTCTTCCTGCTTCTAATAGTCCAAATTCGGGCCGAGCCAGCGTTCGACCTCGTCCACGCTCATCCCCTTGCGTTGCGCATAGTCCTCGACCTGGTCGCGCCCGATCTTGCCGACCGAGAAATAGGTGGCTTCCGGATGGGCGAAGTAAAAACCGCTCACCGCCGCCGTGGGAACCATGGCGCAGTGGTCTGTCAAGCGCAGGCCGATGGCCCGCTCTACATCCAGCGCCTGGAAGAGCGTGCGCTTCTCGGTATGGTCGGGGCAGGCCGGGTAGCCCGGCGCAGGCCGGATGCCGCGATACTGTTCGTGGATCAACTCCTCGTTGCTCAACGCCTCGTCGGGCGCATAGCCCCATTCGTGGATACGCACCTGCTCGTGCATGTGCTCGGCCAACGCCTCGGCCAGCCGGTCGGCCAGCGCCTTGGTCATGATGGCGCTGTAGTCGTCGTGGTCCGCCGTATAGTGCGCCACCAACTCGTCTGTGCCGATGCCCGCGGTGACGGCAAACAGCCCCATATAGTCGGCCACGCCGCTCTCCAGCGGGGCCACAAAGTCGGCCAGCGCATAGCAGGGCCGGTTCTCGCCGCGGTCAAACTGCTGGCGCAGCGTGTGGATCGTCGTCAACGGGCGGGTGCGGCTCTCGTCGGCCCACAGCACCAGGTCATCGCCCACGGCGTTGGCCGGGAAGAGGCCGATCACCGCCCGCGCCGTCAGCTTGCCCGCGCCGATGATCTCGGCCAGCAACTGCTGCGCGTCGTCAAAAAGCTTGCGCGCCTCAGCGCCCTTGGCCGGGTCGTTGAGGATCGCCGGATACGCGCCCTTCATCTCCCAGGCGTGAAAGAACGGCCCCCAGTCGATCTTCTCCGCCAGCGTGCCCAGGTTGATGCGGTCAAAGACCTGGATTCCCAACTGGCGCGGGCGCACGATATCCACGGCGCGCCAATCGCTCTGAAAGCGCCGGGCGCGCGCCGAAGGCAGATCCAACAGCGCGCGCCCGGCGCGGCCGCTGCGGTGTATCTCGCGCAGCTTGGCATACTCCGCCTTGACCTCCGCCGCATAGCTGGCACGCGTGGCCGGGTTGATCAGCTTCTCCACCACGCCCACGCTGCGCGAGGCATCCTGCACATGCACCACCGGCCCATCATAGGCCGGGTCGATCTTGACCGCCGAATGGATGCGTGAGGTGGTCGCGCCGCCGATCAGCAGCGGCTTGTCCAGGCCCAAGCGCGTCATCTCCTTGGCGACATGCACCATCTCGTCGAGCGAGGGCGTGATCAGCCCGCTCACGCCGATGATATCGGCGTCGAGATCAATCGCCGTCTGGAGGATCTTCTCGGCAGGCACCATCACCCCCAGGTCCACCACCTCATAGTTGTTGCAGGCCAGCACCACCCCGACAATGTTCTTGCCGATGTCATGCACATCGCCCTTGACCGTCGCCATCACAATCTTGCCGGCGGGCTTGCCGTTGTCGCCGTTGTGCTGCTTGGCCGCCTCGATATAGGGCAGCAGATAGGCCACGGCCTTTTTCATCACGCGCGCGCTCTTGACCACCTGGGGCAGAAACATCTTGCCCGCGCCAAAGAGGTCGCCCACCAC
>QEUY01001002.1 GCA_003577365.1 Chloroflexota bacterium
GCCAGCGTCCGGTCCACCATCGAGCCGAGCGCCACCACCGTGGCCGCTTCGCCGGCGCGGGCAATGCGCGCCTGCCCAAAGGGGATCGTGTACGGTTCGTCGGGCACTGCGCCCTTTTTGAAGATCAGGCTCTTGTGTTCCAAGAAGAGCACCGGGTCATCGCTGCGCAGCGCCGTGGTAAACAGTCCCTTGGCGTCATAGGCGGTGGTGGGCAGCACCACGCGAAAGCCGGGGATATGCACAAAGATCGGGTAGTAGCTGCCCGAATGGTGCGTCGCCGCCGAGCCGCCGATGCCGATGCAGCCGCGCAAGAGCAGCGGCATCTTGAGTCGCCCGCTGCTCATATATTGGACCTTGGCGACCTGGTTGATCAGCTCGCCCATGGCGTCGAGGATAAAGTCCAGGAACATAAAATCGACCACCGGCCGCGTGCCGGTCATGGCCGCGCCGGTACACATCCCCACAAAGCCGCGCTCGCTGATCGGCGTGTCGCGCAGCCGTTCCGGCCCATACTTTTCATAGAGGCCGAGCGTGGTGGTGAAATTGCCGCCGCGCGGCCCAATGCCCTCGCCCACGACAAAGATCGTCGGGTCTTGGGCCATGGCATGGTCGAGCGCCTCGCGCGTCGCCTCGATCAAGGTGATCTCACGCATGCGCCGCCTCCGCGGTCTCTGCCGCCGTGGTAGAATCCGGTTCGCTGTAGATGTGGGTGGCCGCCGTCGCCGGGTCGGGCCAAGGGCTGGCCGCGGCAAACTCGGCGGCGTGGGCGACGATGGCCTGCACGTCGGCTTCGATCTCCTGCAAATCGTCCTCCGCGGCCAATTCTTGGTCCAGCAGCCGGGCGCGATAGGTCGTGATCGGGTCGCGCGCCTTCCAGGCATCCACCTCGGCCTGCGTGCGATAGCCGGTATCGCGCATCCCTTCGGAATGGGCGCGCGTGCGATAGGTCTTGCACTCGATCAACGTCGGGCCATCCCCGGCGCGGGCGCGGCGCACCGCTTGGCCCGCGGCGTCGAAGACGGCCAAGATATCGTTGCCGTCCACGATCACGCTGGGCAGCCCATAGGCGGGGCCGCGGTTGCCCACGTCGGGGTTGCCCGAGGCATAGGCAAAAGGCACTTCGGTGGCATAGAGGTTGTTTTCGCACACAAAGATCACCGGCAGCTTCCAGATCGTCGCCAGGTTGATGCCCTCATGGAAGGCGCCGTTGTTGACCGCGCCGTCGCCAAAGAAGGCCGCGGCCACGCGGTCGCTGCGCAGCAGCTTGAACGAATAGCCCGCGCCCGTCGCCTGCAGGATGCAGGGGCCAACGATGCCGCTCGTGCCCATCATGCCCACTTCGGGCGCAAACAGATGCATGCTGCCCCCGCGCCCGCGCGAACAGCCCGTGGCGCGACCATAGAGTTCGGCGATCAGTTCGCGCGGGGGCACGCCTTTGGCCAGGGCGTGGCCGTGGCCGCGGTGGGTGCTGAAGACGGCGTCGTCGGCGCGCAGATGGGCGCAGACGCCGGTGGCGACCGCTTCTTCGCCCACATAGGTGTGGCACGCGCCGTGGATCAACCCGGCGGCGTAGGATTTTGCCAACTGTTCTTCGGTGCTGCGGATCAGCAGCATCCCGCGGTAAAGCCGAAGCAGCGCTTCTTTATCGGGCGTT
>QEUY01001003.1 GCA_003577365.1 Chloroflexota bacterium
CCTCGCTCACCGGCCCATAGAGACAGGCCGCCACCGCCGCCGTCTTGCGTGCCTCCGGCACAATCGCCAGGATGCGGCGCGGGGCCAGCAGCGCCGGCACCGTCAGCGTGATCGCATGGGTGGGCACAGCCGCCAGCGAAGGGAAATGCCCCTCGCCCACTTGCTGCCGCCGGCTCGTCTCGTCCAGCGCCACCACCTTGACCCACACCGGGTCGTCAAAGTCGGCATAGGGCGGGTCGTTAAAGGCAATGTGCCCGTTCTCGCCCCACCCCAGCGCCACCAGATCGGCGGGATACTGGCGCAGCAGCGATTCATAGTCACAGCACGCCTGCTCGACATCCTGCGGCTGGCTGGGCACTGGGTAGAACGCGCCCGGCTGCACTGCGTCCAGAATGTGTTGGCGCAGAAAGCGCGGGAAACTGGCCGGGTGGTCCGGCGCGATCCCCAAATACTCGTCCATGTGAAAGACGCGCACCTTCGCCCAGTCGATCCCCTCCAGTTCGCGCAGCGCGTGCAAGAAGGTAAGCTGCGAATTGCCGGTCGCCAGGATCACGTTGGCTTCTCCACGCCCCGCGATGGCCTCCTGCAGAATCTGCCGCGCGACCAGCGCCGCGGCCAACCCCATCTCTGCGTTGCTGGCATAGACCGCAACCGGCAGCCGGTCGATCTGAAGCTGGCGGTCGGGTTTGGGCATTCTATGTTGTTGCTCACGCATCACGCGTCTCCTCATCTGTTGCTGCTTCGGCCAGCCAGCGGCCCCCGATCATCACGCGGCGGGGATGCCAGTCATCGCCAAAAATCACGATATCAGCATCCTTGCCCGGCATCAGGCTGCCCTTGTGGCTATCCACGCCGATCACACGCGCCGGCGTCTGCGACGCCATGCGCACGGCATCGACGACCGGCAGCCCCACCTGTTCGATCACCACGCGCACCATTTGATTGAGCAGCGTCGTGCTCCCCGCAAAGGCCGACCCATCCAGCATCATGCCCACCCCGTCGCGCACTTCGTACTCCATCTCCCCCATGCAGAAGCGCGCCCCGTCGGGCAGCCCTGCGCCGCTCGTCGCATCCGAGATGATGCACAGACGCTCCGGCCCCACACACTTGCAGGCCAGCCGCATCAACGTCGGCGGCAGGTGCTTCCCATCCGCGATCATCTCCGCCGTCAGCCCGTCGTAGGCCAAGCTCACCTCGAGCAGCCCCGGCTTGCGCCACGCCCCCTCGCGGATGGTCGTGGACTGGCCGCTCCACAGATGGATCATGTGGCGCAGGCCGCGCGCCAGCAGCGGGCGCACATCCTCCTCGCGCGCCGCGCTGTGGCCCGCCGCGGGCACAACGCCAAGCGCAACCAGCCGGTCGGCGAGCTGCGCCGCGCCCGGCAGTTCGGGTGCGAAGGTAAAGATGCGGATCAGGTCGGCATAGGCCAACAACTGCTCATAGGCGCCATCGGCGGGCACGCGCAGATGCTTGGGGTCTTGCGCGCCCGCCTGGCTGGGCGCAAAGTAGGGACCCTCCACATGCGCGCCCAAAATCTGCGCGCGGGGGCTTTGTGCATCGTCCTGCGGCGTCTGCCCCCAGGCTTTCAGCATCACCAGCGCCTGCACCAGTTGCTCGATCGGCGCGGTGGTGGTCGTCGCCAGCAGGCT
>QEUY01000028.1 GCA_003577365.1 Chloroflexota bacterium
GGGTGCGATGGAGGGTCAAAATAGTACTTAATCTATTCATCTACCATTATAGCATACGATACGAACGTTTTCAAGCCTGAATTTCCAATGTGAGCGATCCGATCTGGGTGATCTTCATGGTGAGTGCGTTCTCGCTAGGGCGTGATGTCGTCTATCGCAAGGCAGGCTTCGGCGGCGAGTTCGACAAGAATTTCGCGCACGCCCCAGTTACGCACCCAGCCGCGGCTGTCCCACTCGTCGGCGTCCAGGTTGTCGCCGCTGTAGAGAATTTGGGCCAGTTCGACCCCGCGAAATTGGGCCACGGCAAAGAGCGCGGCGGCTTCCATTTCCACCGTGGCACAGCCTTCGGCGCGGCGCAGCGCCATGCGCGGGCGCGTCTCGCGGTAGATAGCGTCGGTGGTCCAGGTCTTGGCGACCACATGCTCGACATTGCGCTGCTGTAGCGTGTTCAGCACCGCGGCCAGCGCCGCTGCGGTGGGCGGTACCTCACGGCCCGGCGGTAGGTAGTGATAGGAGGTGCCTTCGTCGCGCACGGCGGCGTTGGGCACGACTAGGTGGCCCAGTGCCAGTTCGCGGTTGAGCACCCCTGCACCGCCGCAGACGATGAATTTGCGGCAGCCGAGCGCAATGACCTCTTCGAGTAGACCCGCGGCCAGCGGCGCGCCGACGCCCGGATGAAAAAGCGCGATGGGCTGCCCGCGGAATTCATGCACATAAATCGGGTGGCGGCCCATTTCGCTTGTGATCGCGGTGATCTCGCGCGCCAATCCCTGCTCTACAAAATGGTTGATGACATCTTGAAAAAAGGTGATGACGCCATGCTCCGGCATCTCGACCAGCGGCTGAATCAGCCGCTTGGGTTCGAGGATGGCTTCGGGGGAACCGTCGAACTCGAGAATGGGATAATCCTGGAACATGGCGTCTGGTGTGTGGTCTCGTCTAGCGGCTAGTGTCGCGGGCGACGGCGGCCACGGCCTCGCCGACGATCTGCAGCATCAGGTCGATTTCCTCGCTGGTCATGATCAACGGCGGCGCAAAGGCCAGGATATCGCTGCCGATCAGCCGTGTGTAGAGACCGCGCTGCATACAGGCCTGGCGCACCTTTTCGCCGATCTGCGCGGGCTGTTTGGTCTGCGGGTCGGCGAACTCGATGGCGGCCATCAGCCCCAGCCCGCGCGCATCGCCGATGATCTCAAACTCGGCCTGCAAGCCTTGCAGCCCGGCCAGCAGCCGGCGGCCCTGGGTCTTGGCGTTGGCGGCCACGTCGAGCCGCAGCAGCAGGTCCAGGTTCTTGTTGGCGACGGCGCAGCAGGTAGGATGGCCCGAATAGGTGTAGGCATGCATCCAGCGTTCGCCGGACGGTGCGCTCATGATCACCTCACGGATGGCGTCGGAGATCTGGATGCCGCCCAGCGGCAGATAGCCGGAGGTGACGCCCTTGGCGAAGGACATGATATCCGGCTGCACGCCCCAGCGGTTGAGCGCAAACCATTCGCCCGTGCGGCCAAAGCCGGTGATCACCTCGTCGGCAATAAACAATACATCATATTGATCGCAGATCTCGCGGATGCGCGGGAAGTAGTCATCGGGCGGGACGATGACGCCGCCGGCCCCCTGGACTGGCTCGGCGATAAACGCGCCGACGGTCTCCGGCCCCTCGCGCAGGATGGCTTCTTCCAGCAGCCGCGCCGCGGCCAGCCCCACGGTCTCGCCGTCGCGGAGCTGGCCGGCGGGGAAGCGGAAGGGATAGGGCGCGGGGATGTGCAGGAAGTTGGGCACGCGCGGCTCGAACATGGGCCAATAGGCGCTCATGCCGGTGGCGCTCATGGCGGCCAGGGTGATGCCGTGATAGCCGTGCTGGCGGGAGATCACCTTGACCTTGTCCGGTTTGCCCAGCCGCCGCCAATAGTAGCGCACAGTCTTGAAGGCGCTCTCGTTCGATTCGGCGCCGCCGGAGGTGAAGAAGGTGGTGTTGAGGCTAGGATAGGCCCACCCGGCCAGGCGGTCGGCGAGTTCCAAGGCGGGCAGGTTGCTTGCGCCGACATAGCTGGATGCATAGGCCAGCGTGCTCATCTGCTGCTGGGCAGCGTCGGCCAGCTCGGTGTTGCCGTGGCCGACGAGCACGTTCCACAGCCCGGCCAGCCCGTCGATGTATTCCTTGCCGTCCACGGTGCGCAGCCAGATGCCATGGCCCGATTCAAAGATCAGGGGCGTTTGATGGGCGCTGGGGTGATGCAGCGGGTGCAGCCAATGGGCCTGGTCGCGCTCGACCAGCGTCGTAGGTGTCGTCATACTATCCTCCAATTCAAAGCCGCCGGCTGGACGGCGCAGCCGCCCACCAGGGGGCAAAGAAAAGCCATGTGTCCGGTCAGTGTACCTGATGGGCTAGGCCCACGCAAACCGATTGGCTTTGCCAAACGATGCGGCGCGATAGAGTGGACATGCTAGGGTAGACGCGATAGGGTGGGTGCGGCCTGAACCGGCTCGGATGAAAACAGCCCCTTCCCATCACAAGCGAGAAGGGAAGGGGCCGCACGCCGCTACCAGCGGGTTGCCATGAACTGCCAACCCGGCTGGACTTTTTGCATTTCGACCTCGTCGTTGCGCGCCGTCAGCCCGCACGCCTTGTACTGCTCATGCAGTTGGGCGAGGGCTTGGCGATCGAGTTCGATGCCCAGCCCCGGTTCGCCGCTGACGACGATGGCCCCGTCATCGAACTGCATACGCCCTCCCTGGATCACCTCCTCCGACTGCCAGGGGTAGTGGGTGTCGCAGGCGTAGGTGAGGTTGGGCGTGGCCGCGGCCAGATGGGCCATGGCCGCCAGCGAGATGCCGGCATGGCTGTTGGAGTGCATCGACAGCCCGCGGCCAAAGGTGCGGCAGATGCGCGCTAGTTCGATTGAGGCGCGCAGCCCGCCCCAGAAATGGTGATCGCTGAGGATGATGTCCTCAGAATGGAGCCGCACGCTGCCGGGGATATCGTCGAATGAGGTGGTGCACATGTTGGTGGCGCGCGGGATAGTGACCGCCTTGCCCACCTCGGCCATGGCCTCTTGGCCGCGCACCGGGTCTTCGTAATATTCGAGGACGCCTTCCAGCCGCTTGCCGATGCGGACTGCGGTCTCCATCGACCAGATGGCATTGGGGTCGAGACGCAAGGGCGTGCCGGGGCCAAAGGCCTCATACATGGCGAGGATGGCATCGGCTTCTTCGTCGGGGGGCATGGCGCCGCCCTTGAGCTTGATCGACTTGAAGCCAAAGGCATCGCACATGGCCTGGGCCTCGGCCACGATGCCGTCGGGGTCGAGCGCCGCCTTTTGACGTGCCGCGGCCCAGCCGGTGGCGTTAGGGTCGGTGCCAAAGCCGAGCGCGCCGCCCGCACCCTTGAATTTGTAGAAGAGATAGGCGGAGAAGGGGACACGGTCGCGCACGCGCCCGCCCAACAGGTCACAGACGGGCCGGCCCACGGCCTTGCCCATGAGGTCGAAACAGGCGACTTCGACGGCGCTGAAGATATGGGTGAGCCGTCGTGGGTTCCAAGGGGTCTGGTCGCGGTTGGCGGCCCCGTCGGGGCCAAGCCGCTGTTGGATGGCGGCGTTGATGGCGTTGAGTTGGAAGGGGTCTTGGCCGATCACCACCTCGCCGGCGGCCTCCAGCGCGGCGGTGGTGGCGGCGCTGCCCGGCACTTCGCCCAGACCGTAGATGCCATTGTCGGCCACGATCTCGACGATGGTGCGCAGGGCATAGGGTGCATGTAGCCCGGCGGCGTTGAGCAGCGGCGGGTCGCTGATCGCAATGGGGGTCACATGCATTTCGGTGATCTTCATGCTGTCTCCTTGCAAGAGGGTGGCTGCGTCTCGATGCCGCAGGTGGGAGAATGAAAACGGGAGACCAGAGCCGCCGGCCATGGTCTCCCGGTCACAGTGCAGCAGGTTCGACCTGGAACTCGCTGGCGGGCGCGCCTAGCCCTTGACGCTGCCGGCGGTGAGACCCGCCACCATGAAGCGTTGGCCGTACATGTAGAAGATGACGACCGGGATCGAGATGAGCAGTGAGGCCGCCATCAGCAGACCCCAGGGGTAGATGTCGCCGAAGATCGACTGCGCCAGCCCGACGGGCAGCGTCATCAGCCTTTGGCTGCTGATGAAGACAAAGGCAAACAGATACTCCTTCCAGGCGGCGGTGAAGGAGAAGAGCGTCACCGCCAGCAGCGCCGGGGTGGTCAGCGGCAGCGTGACGCGCAGGAACGCCTGCATGCGCGTGGCCCCGTCCACCATGGCGGCGTGTTCCAGTTCTTCGGGGATGGCGCGGTAATAGCCCATGAGCAGCCAGGTGGCAAAGGGGATCATCGAGGTCGGATAGGTCAGGATCAACGCCCAGCGTGTGTTGATCACCCCCAGTTCAGACAGGATGCCATAGAGGGGGATAAACATGAGCGCGCCGGGCAGCAGGTAGACGATCAGCAGCAGCGTCTGCATGATCGACGCGCCCAGGAACTGGAGCCGGGCCAGCGCATAGGCACCCAGCGCGGCGATAAAGACCGCCAGCGCGGTCGTGGTGACGGCCACGATCGCCGAGTTCTGGAACCACAGGAAGAACGGCTTTTCATAGAACAGCTTGTAGAACTGCTCGGTGGTCCAGGGCGTCGGCCAGAAGATGTCGACGCGCTGCGTGATCTGCAGCTCGCTCTTGAAGGCCGTGACGATGATCCAGTAGAAAGGGAAGAGCACAAAGAGCAGCATGAAGGCCAGACCCACCCCACGGAGGATCGTCATCATGCGCTCGTTGCGCTTTTTGCTGGCCGTCCGGCCTTGGGGCAGCAGCTTGCCGATGGCGCTGCCGACCAGGATGATCGGGAAGGCGATGATGTTGCCGATCATGCCGATCACCCAACCGATGGCGTCGATCACCCGGTCTTGCCAGGTGACCACATCCATCTCTTCGCGGCTGACATCGCGGCGCATATAGCGCGAAAGCAGGAGGATGAAGCCCGCCAAGACCGGAGTCAGGCTGAAGGCGACCGCGGTGCCGGGGCCGAACTGCAGCGAGCCGATCGCCTTTTGATAGGCCAGGATCGAATAGACTTTGGTCATGTTGCCGGGGCCGCCTTGGGTGAGCAGCCAGACCGTCTCGAAGCCGTTGAAGGTCCAGATGGTCGAAAGCAGCGTGGCAACTGCGATCACATAGCGCAGGCTGGGCAGCGTGATCTGCGTAAACTGCTGCCAGGCATTGGCCCCGTCGATCTCGGAGGCTTCGTACATCTCTTTGTCAATCGCCGAGAGGCCGGCCAGCATATTGACTGTGAAGAAGGGAATACCGGCCCAGACGTTGACGGTGATGACCGCGGCCATGGCGGTGCGCGGGTCCGAGAGCCAGGACATCGGCTGGTCGATGATGCCCAGCCACATCAGGATCGGGTTCAAGCCGCCAAACAGGGGGTCATAGATCGACTTCCAGGTCAGCGCCTGGACGACCGAAGGCACGATCCAGGGCAGCAGGATCAGCCCGGTGAGCAGGTTGCGCAAGCGTTTTTGCCCATGCAGCAGCAGGGCCGCGATCATGCCGAAGACCAGCTTGGCCGAGATCGAGCCAAGCGTGTAGATCACGGTCGCGCGCACCGCCTGGCGATAGAACGGGTCCGAATAGAGCCGGATGTAGTTGTCCAGCCCGACGAAGACATCCGTGCGCGTGGTCACATTGCGAATGGTCATGCTGGTGTAGAGCGCGCGGATGAAGGGCCAGGCGATAAAGACCGTCATCAGCAGGACGATGGGGGCGATGAAGACAAAACCGATCTTCCAATCGCGCCCGAAGAGCCGCCGCAGGACGGGTCTTTGCCGGGTGGCGCCATAGGTGGAAGGCAGCGGCGCGGCGTGTTGTGCCATGGGATCTCCTATACCTCAAGCAAATGCTCAAACGGGGCATGGGCAGGACACCTATGGGCCGGGCATATGCCGGACCGGGTTGCCCATGCGACCAAACAAATCTATCCTTTACGCTTCTGTAGCCAGGCTTGGTAGTCGGCTTCGATAGCTTCGGACCAGGCCCGGTCAATTTCGCCGGGAGTATAGCGCCCTTCGGCCAGACACCACTTGCCGAACTCGTCGCGCACGCGGATATCTTCGGATCGCTCGACTACCTCCTGCGCCAGATGGGGCGGGATGAAGACCACGCCGGTGGGCGTGCCCAGCACCACGTCGCCCGGCAGCACGGTCGCTTCGCCGATGCGGATAGGGATGTTGATCCCCGCCAGCGTGACGTCGTTGATCGCTGTGGGGTGGAGTCCCCGGCAGAAAAAGGCGACGTCGGTCAGCTTGCTGACGCCGTCAAAGTCGCGGATGCCGCCGTCGATCACGGCCCCGGCTTTGGTGCGCGTGCGCACGGAGGTGGAGAGGTTATCACCCACAAAGGTGCCGTCCTTGATCTTGCCGAACATATCCACCACCATCACATCGTTGGGCAGCAGGGTGTCGATCACCCAAGAGTTCTGCCCGCCGATGCGGCCTTCACTGCGACCCATCTCCTCGACCAGGTCGTGCAGGTCGGGGCGGCGTGGCACCATCATGGCGGTGACGGCGCGGCCGACCAAGATGCGGTCGGGGTGGGTGCGAAACCAGTCGCCCTCAAATTGATAGTTGTAGCCATGTTTGCGCAGCACGCCCCAGGCTTCTTCCGTGGTCACCAGCTTCATGCGCTCGATCAGGTCATCCGGCACATGGGGCCGGCCATCGGGAAAACGGTCAAACGGGTTCTGGCGCGTGAGCCGTTCCAACGACTCTCGCGGGTTTACAATGTGCATGCCGCGCAATGCTTTCTAGAAGGTGCGTGTGATAGGCCGGTATCTGTACTTCCCGTACGGACACGTACTTCCCGTACGGACACGATAGTTCGTGTCCGTACGGGGTAGCATGCGAATGACTAGACAAACAAGCCCATCTCATTGCCGATCGAGACGATGCGCTCCGCCGCCTGGGCCACGGCATCCGCCGGGGCCACACCCTGGGCGATGATCTGCGCCATCATGTCGGTGAGCACGGCCTGGCTGGCGATGCCGTCGAAGAGCGGGCTGTTCGGGGCCGGCCAGGACGCGCCGGGGTGATCGCCCTGCGAGGCCTTACCCATGCGCGCCAGGTTCTCGTCGGCCTTAAAGGCTTCGACCACCTCCGGCATATCGTAGTAGCCGGCATAGGCGGGGAGGAAGAGACCCGCCGAGATCAACGAGATCGGCAGGAAGACCTCCGGTGTGACCATATACAGCATGAGCTGTTTGGCCAGGTCCTGGTGGGTGGCGCCGCGTGGGATCAACATCTGGCCGCCGCCGCCCGATTCGAGCTTGCGCCCGATGGGGCCGATGACGGTTTCGAGCGCCACGGTATCCTCGAAGATCGGGTTGCCGTCGGCCTTGGCCTTGGCATAGACGCTGGCCGCATTGCTGGTGAAGCCGATGGTCCCGGCCAGGAAGGCCTCGTTGTTGCTGGAGTCGGTCCAACTGAGGATGCCCGGCGGGATCATGGGCGCATACTTGTCGCTGGTGAAGATCTCGGTGATCCACTCCACCGCGGCCACGGTTTCAGGGCTGTTGAAGGTGACCTCGGTGATGTCCTCGTTGGTGTAATGGCCGCCGAAGGACTGGATCACGCCTTCGATAAAGCCGGTGGCGTCGCCGCCGCTGTTGACCGTCAGACCCCAGCCGTAGAATTCCTCTTCGGGCTTGGAGATGGTCAGCGCGGCCTCGCGGCGGTCGTCCCAGGTGGGGATGTCGGTCAGCGGGTCGATGCCGGCTTCCTCATACTTGCTGCGGCGAGCGAACTGGGCGCCGCCGTGCATCATGTAGGGGACGCCGTACCACTCGCCGTCGATCAAGCCCTGCGTCTTCTGGCCGTAGGCCGGTTCGCCGTACAGCTCGGTGGTCTGGGCCACCACGTCGCTTACCTGCTCCAGCGCGTTTTGGCTCCAGAGCTGCTGCACCAGGCGGATGTGATAGACCATGTTGGGCGGGTCGCCGGCGGCTACCTGGGCCAGCAGCTTGGGTACGAAGTCCTGGCCGGCCTCGGCGGCAACCGTGGTGGTCTCGATCTCGACGCCGTTTTCCGCGCCCCACGTCTTGACGGCGTCGGCGAAGAGCGTTTCCATCTCGTCGAAATACTCTTCGCGGTGCGCCACGACCATCTTGGCGCCTGCGGCGGCGGGGGCGGCGGCCTCACCGGCAGCCGGCGCAGCGCCGGTCTCACCCGCAGGGGCCGCAGGCGCGACACAGGCCGACAGCGCGGCCATGCTGGCAAGCCCACCCATGATCTTCAGGGCCTGGCGTCGTGACATCGGGGAATTGAGCATGTTTCGCTCCTTGTCAGACATACTGCCTCCTTGGTAGGAAATCAAAAAGATTGGATCGAAGCAGGGCGTCAAGAAGGGTCGTCTGCCGTCAGAAAGAAGCGGCGCGATACCCTGCTCTAGAACTGGCGCTGCTGCAGGTGGGCAGTCGCCAGAAACCTCACGCGGATGAGAGTGTTCCGGCCTGTCACGCAGAACCGTGAAAGCCGGGGATCGATGGTTTTAGATCAGATTGGCAATGCGGCTGGGCAGCAGCCGCCGGGTTCTCTGTGTGAAAAGGCATTTGGCATTATAGAGGATCGGGCAGGGCGTGTCAAAGGTTTTGCGGCAGTTTACGTCGCGAGCGAACGCTGAACTCACGGTTACAGCCGCCGCGCCACCAGGATATCGCGTTGCTTGATCACCCGGTCGACGCGATGGGCCAACTGGTTGTAGGGCGGCTGCGCCAACACGGTCAGCGGTGCGACGCTCTCCGCCAGCCCGGTCATCTGTGCCCGGTCGAAGCGGGTGGCATCCCAGGCCATCGCCAGCGCGCCGCCGGGCGGCAGCATCCCCGTCCAGACGGGCAGCCCGCGCGTCAATAGATCGACCAGCGGCCCCTGATGCTGGATGCCGTAGGGCAGGTCGGCGACCAGCAGATGGGGTCTGAAGCCGGCGATCAGCGCCGCCGCCTGGGCCGTGTCGCCGTGGGCCAAGATGCAGCGCCGCGGGGGCGCTTTGCCCAGCGTCAGCGTCCAGCGATGGCCGAGGCGGCGCAGCTTCTCTTCCTGCACACGACAGGCGATCCTCGCCTCTTGGGCGAACTGGCGCAGGAAGGTGACGGTGGAGCGCACGTCTTGCACCTCTTGCTCCACGCCGGCGACCTCGGCGCCCATCAGCAGGCCGGCAAAGAGCAGCGTGCCGCCGCCCGCCAGCGGGTCAAAGAGGCGCAGATCCGCCCAAGGTTGCTGGGCGAAGCGGCTGGCGGCGCGGGCGATGTTGACCATGCACTGCGCCAGCAGCTCGTTGGTCTTGCCGCGATAGCGCCGCGCGGCCAGCAGGTCGGGCGGGAAGGCAGGGACAAAGCCGGTCTCCAAAGGGCGCAGCCAGGGGCCAGGCGTGCCGTCGCATTCCGGCTGTAGCTCAAACAGGGCGTGCAGCGTCGCCAGCCGTCCCAGCTCGGCCAACTGATCGGGCGTGGGCGGCGCGGGCATTTCCAGGCGCAGATAGGGCTGGCCGCCCAGCGTCACCGGCTCCAGCGCGCTGAGGAGCGCGCCGAGCGGGCTGAGCTGTACTTCGGGGCGGGCCAGCTTGCCCACCAGGTCGGCATACTGGGTGCTGCGCTGGGGGGCAAGCTGGGCGGCAAGCACGGTCATGAGCGCCGGAAGAGGTTGCGCGTGCGGTAGACTTCGGCGGCCTCGCGCACGAAGGCCGCGGTTTCGGTCGCCTGGAATTCATCGGCCAGCCGGCCGGCCAGCGCAGTCAGCTCGGCATAGGTCGAACGGCCGGGGCGCAGCAGTTCATACATCCTCAGCAGGTCGGCGTTGGGCACGGCGGTCAGTTCGGCAGCGCGCAGCAGGTTCTGCGCCAGGGCGCGATAGCCTGCCTGGGCCGCGATCGCGGCCTGGGCGCGCAGCGTATCGGCGCTGATCTGGATATCGCCTGCCGCCAGTTCGCCCGCGGCCGCGGCTTCGAGATCGATCTCGCTCAGGCTGCGCCCGCTGGCCGCGGCCAAGTCGCCGTGTTCCAGCAGCGGATAGGTGGGGGAGTGGCCGTTGTGTTTCATACCTCCGGCTCCCAGTCAAAGAATAGCTCGGTGGGCGGCTCGTCGACGATCTGCTCGGTCTCGCGGCGGTGGAGCAGGGTGGTTTTGACGATCAGCTTGAGCCGCGCCCAGTTGTCGATCTTGACGCCCACGGGCCGCACGGGCAGCCCTTGGGCATAGCGGGCGGCGTTGCGCCCGATGGCCTCGTAGGTCTCCAAGGTGAGGCTGGGCGACTGCGGGAAGAGTTCCAGGTTGTTGAGCCGCGCCAGCCCATGTTTGTGGATCACGGCGGTGCCGCGCGATTGCAGCCCGATGGCGATGCCCGACCCGCTCAACTCGGAGCCAACCGCCCCGATGGCGGCGCAGTCGGAACTGTGCTTGACCTTGACGATGCGCGCCACCAGCCCTTCGCGCGCCACGCCGGTGAGGATGGCCGAGAGCACGGCTTCGTGATCCAGCCCGCCGATGGTGCGGGTCAGCTCCTTGCCAAAGGCCGGCCCCACCGCCACGATGATCTCCTGGCGCGTGCCCGGTTTGGCCGGGCCGACCTCGACCAGTTTGGCGGACGGCGTGCCGATCTGGTCTTGGATAAACTCGCGCGGGGACCTGGCCTGGGGGATGCGCTGAATTTCCTCCCAGCGCGCGCCTTGCAGCCGGTAGCCGGTGCCGGGGCCGGTGTAGTCGTTGGGGTCGTTGATGGCGCTGAGCACGCGGAAATCGCGGTCGAAGATGGCCGAGGGCTGGAGATAGTCGCCCGCCACGCGCTGGCGGCCCATCTCCAGGATATTGGCCGCGGTCTTGGCGAAGCCGCGGCGCTGCAGCGCCTGCACCACCGTGAGCATGTTCTGGTCGCCGGCCAAGAACTGGTCGGCGGCGGCCAGGTCGGCCACCAGGTCGCGTTCGGGCATGTCGTCGCTGCTGTGGGCGATGGTGGCGGCCTCGACCTCGGCGTCGGTGATCGGCGGGAAGCCCAGTTCGGCATAGACGGCTTGGATGGCGCGGCCCGCCTCGGCGCGGATCGCCAGCACTTCGGCTTCGCTCACCGGGCGCACGCCGCCGTCGACCTGCATGTCGCGCTGGAGCACGTTGTAGTCGTCAAAGTCCTCGGCGTCGAAGTTGCCGCCGCCAAAGAGGTTGTCGCGGCGCGGCACGGCGCTGTAGCCGGAGAAGATGAAGTCCGTGCCGGGGATAAACTGGAGCATCAGCTTGGCCGATTTGCGGATTTGCGAATGCGAGGCCAGGGCGTCGTTGCCCGCGGCCACCTCCAGCCCCAACAGCGAGGCGAGCAGGTTTTCGGCCAGCACGGCGCGCACGCCGCCGGGCAGCGATTCGGGCAGGGCGATGCAGGAGATCGAGCCGTTTTGCACGCCCTGGCTGCCCCCGCCCACCACCACCTTGAGACAGCGCGCCTCCAGATAGAGCATCGAACAGCCCTCGGCGTTGCCCATCAACGCCTCCGAGCCGGTGCCGGAGGTGAAGCGCACCTTGACCCCGCGCGAGGCATAGGCCGCGGCCAGAAAGGCCTTGGACCAAGGCGTGTCGTCGCCGTCGACAAAGGTGCGCTCGGTGCCATAGACCGACAGCGTCTCGGCGTAGGTCGTCAGCCCCTTCATTGCCAGGCGCAGCCCCAGGGCCTCTTCCACGGCGCACTGCGTCAACACCCCGCCGCGGCCCGTCTGCGTGCCGATCAGCACGGCCAGGGCGTTGAAGGGCGCGTTGCGCGCCACGCGCACGGTGGTTTCGACCTCGGCAAACCCGCGCAGCCCGGCCTCGGCGGCGTCGGCGGCCAGCAGCGCGGGGTGCTCGCGCCAGTTGGTGACATGCGCCTGGTTGGCGGGCGTGCGGCGGATGCGCATCTTCGCCAGCCCCATCATCATCTCCAGCACGTTCATGTGGCGGATGATGTCGGTGAGCTTGGCCGGGGTGCAGCCGCCCGCCAGACGACGCACCGTGGCCGCGGGCACGTTGATATCCGCCAACATGCGCGCCAGGGTCTGCGACGGCGTCGCCATCGCCTCCTCGGCGGCGTCGAGGTCGAGGGCATGGGCAGCGATAAACAGGTCGAGCGCATCAAAATCGGCGCGGGCCTTGCCGTCCATTTCGACCACCTGGCCCCCTTCGACGCGCAGGCTGGGC
>QEUY01001004.1 GCA_003577365.1 Chloroflexota bacterium
CTACCGTGCACATCCCGCGTGGCTGTCGCGCATGCCGCGCACGACCCTGCAGGCGCTGCTGCTCTTGGTACGCGCCGACAGCGCGCCGGCATTGGTCATGCCGGTCTTGGTCGGGGCGGCGTTGGCCTGGTGGGAGACGGGCATCTTTAACTTGGCCGCTCTGGTCATGGCGCTGGTCGGGCTGTTGATGAGCGGCTGGGGCTACGCGGCCCTGTGTGACTATATGGACTACTGCCTGGGGCTGCGGCCCGGTGCGCGCCCGCTCTTCGAGCCGCCGGTGAGCGGCTGCGGGCTGATGCAGCGCGCCGTCTTGAAGCCAGCCACGGTGCGTGATCTGGGCCGTATTCTGCTGACGATCGGCGCGCTGTGCAGCCTGTGGCTGGCGCTGATCGCGGGCTGGCCGCTCCTCTTTTTCAGCGGGTTGAGTTTCTTGATCTTGTGGGCGGCCGTTCTGTTGCCGCTGCGCTATGGAGTGCGCGGCTGGGGGCTGGGCGAGGCGGGCATCTTTCTGGGGCTGGGCTTGCTGCCGCTGTTGGGCAGCTACTATGCGCAGGGGCAGACGCTCTCATCGCTGCCGCCGATCATTGGCGTGCCGTTTGCCCTGTTGACCACGCTCTTTTTCTTCAACTACAACGCCGTCCACTTCCGGCGCGATTGGCTGATCCACAAGCGCACGCTGACGGTGAACTTGGGCTTGGCGCGCTCGCTCGACATCAGCGCGCTGGCGACGGTTTTGGCGCATATCGGGATTTTGTTGGGCGTGGTGCTGACCGATCTGCCGCTCGGCGGGTTGGTGGCGCTGGCCGCGCTGCCGTTAGGGTTGGGGGTCTTTGCCCAACTGGAGCGCACCTCGCTCAGCGTCGAAACTTGTCTGCGGGTCTACCGCACCAGCGTGCACGCCGTGGCGCTGGCGGGGGGCTTGTTCTGCGCCAGCCTGCTGCTCGACAAACTGTTCTAGCAGCTCCCTGCCGGGCCGGTCGACTGCTGTCCTGACCTTGTGTGATACCTTGCCACCGCTACCCGAATCGATACCCGACTTGTGCCGCTGCCGCCGTTTCTGTCCAACCTCCTCAAAGGTTCGAGCCGCGCCCGGCCACCCATCGGCGCGACCCCTTTAACGCGCAAAGCTTTTTTTGACCTGGCCCAAGAATGCCGCGACTATGCCGCCGAACTGGCGCGGCATGAGCAGTCGCGCGTCAGCCTCAAACACTGCCACGACTTTAACGCTTGGCTGGGCCGTGTCAAATGCTATGAGCGGCTGGGGCCGGCGCTGGCGACCTTGACCCCGGCGCGTCCGGTCTCGCGCCTGCAGGTCATGGTGCTGGCGGGGGTCTTGGGGCTGATCTTGTTGATGGCGCTGCCGGGCCGGGTGGAGCGTGGGTTGGGCAGCGTCTTTTCCTATGGCTATCTGTTCAGCCTGCTGATGCTCTACTTTGTGCCAGAGCGGCTCTACGGCACGACCATCGAACTGCTGGAAGCCAAGGTGCTGCGCGTGGTGGATGTGCTGGATCAGATCCACCACGCCGAGGAGTTGGGCTTTACGGAGGCCGCCTATTTTCGCGTTAAGGAAAATCTAGAGACGGCGCGCCGCGAGCTGCGCGAGCAGATCGACCTGGCGCACCGGCGCTGGGGCTGAGGCGCTGGT
>QEUY01000029.1 GCA_003577365.1 Chloroflexota bacterium
TCCGCAGCGCGATATCACGGCAGAGCAGGCGGCGGCGCGGCTGCGCGAACAGAGTGAGGTGCATTACCACACATGAGTCATCCCGGAATGGTGCGCGCCGCAAGCGGCGCCGGCGGCCGCTGCGTGAGGGGCACCGAAAACTGCACCTACGCAAAAGCCCGCTTGAGCGGGCGTCGTTGTGTAGCCCGGCAGCTTTAGCGCCGGGCGGCTCGGGACAACCTTCAAGTTACAAGCAAGTTACAAGGCGGCCCCGTTTTATAGGGCTTTGTTCTTGAGTCCGGCGCCAAAGACGCCGGACTTTTGCACGTTGGTCTACTTGACCTGTGCGAACTCGCCGGCGTCGACCTGGTAGATCCAGATCTGCGGGTCGGTCAGGTCGCCGTCGCTTTGAAACCGGAGATCGCCCAGGAGGGTCTCCACCGGGGCGCTGCGCAGCGCATCGGACACCTTGGCGCTGTCGAACGAGTCGGCGCGGCGCACACCTGCGGCCAAGACCTGCATGGCGACATAGCCGTTGACCGAGTAGGTGTCGGGGTTGCGATATTCCACGGCCTGGTAGGCCTCGAACCAGCGGGCGTCGGCGGTGTTGCGCGGGCTGGGGGCAAAGGCGCTGATGTACATGCCCTCGGCCGTGCCGTTGGATTCGTCGATGGTGGCGGCCAGGAAAGCGCCGTCGCTGGCAAGCATCGGCGCATCGACGCCGGCCTCGACCAACGAGGCGCGCAGGTAGGGCGCTTCGATTTCATAGCCGGCGTAGAAGATGGCGTCGGGCTGGGCTTGCTCAATGCGGCCCACTTCCTGGGTATAGCGGCTCTGTCCCTCGGCGACCTGGAGCTTCACCGCCGCGGCCGCGCCGCGCTGTTCCAGTTCGTCGACGAGCGAAGCGGCCAAGCCTTGGCCGTAGGTGGTGTCGTTGTGGATCACCGCCACACGCCGCGCCTGCAGGTCGTTGACGAGAAAGGCGGCGTCGACCGCGGCCTGCGTCTGGTCATTGGCGTTGACGCGGAAGAAGTTCGTGTAGCCACGCTCGGTCAGGCTTTGCTCGGAGGCCGTGGGGGTGATGACCACCAGCGGCATGTCCTGGTAGCGCTGCATGGCCGCCGCGGTCTGCCCGCTGTTGAGATGGCCGATGACGCCCAGAACAATATCACCTTGGTCGATGGCGGCTTGAATTTCGTCGACCTTGGCTACGGCCACGTCGTCGTCGGATTCGTCGTCGAGCGGGCGCACGACGACGCGGTAGCCGCGCAGCCCGCCGCTGCGGTTGATCTCTTCGGCGGCCAGCCGCACCCCGCCCAAAACCGTCTGCCCGCCGTTGGCCTGGAAACCACTGAGCGGGACCGCCACATAGACATAGACCTCGCCGCGGGTGGGCGTCTGGCCGCCGCGATTGCAGGCCGCCAAGACCAGGGCAAGAAGCAAGATCATCGTGGAGAGTACACGCCGCTTCATGGGAGATCAACCAAGTCCTTTGGTGTTGAAGTTATACACATCGTTGATGCTGCTGACCAGATCGTTGAGGCGAGCGACCTGTTCCTGAATATCAGCCTGAAGTCGCTCGGCGCGGCCGCTGCCGATGCTCTGCGCGTCGATCAGCTGAATTTGGCTGTAGACCGTCGCCAGGGCGGTCAAGCTCTGGTCAAGCTGGAGCGCGGCCTGCTTCATGCGCGCGTCGAGGTCGCGCAGCGCCTGCCAGTGGTTGCGTTTGCCGGCGATCACGTCGTCTAGCTGCTGCTGGACGGCAGGGTTGCGTTCGCTCCCGCGCTGCTCGGTCAGCCGTTCTAGCTCACGCGGGATCAGGTCGCGCTCGCGCGCCAGCAGGTCGTCGCGCGTATAGGCGTCGAGGCGCAGCGCCAACTGGTAGATGTTGCTCAGCCAGGCGGTGATCTGCCCGGCGGTGTCGTCCAGCCGGTCGCGGATCACGCCGTTTTTCTGCTGGCGCACCTGGGTTTCGATGCGCCGCTGATATTCCAGCGCCGATTCCAGCTTGGCGCGCAGTTCCTTGTCGCCGATGGTGCGCGGGTTGAACTGCTCTTGAAAGAGCGTCAGCAGGATTTCGGCGTTGGCCTCGGCGTCGGTCAGGCTGGAATAGACGATGACGGCCAGGGCAATCAACCCCAGCAGCGGCCAGCCGAAGCGCGGCCACCAAAAGAAGGGGCGCGGCAGCAGAAAGCTCAAGACGATGGTCAGGGCCAACACCACTGCGCTCTCCCAGCGAAACAGCGCATATTGCAGGAGGGTGCTGGTGGCGCGTTGTTGCAGTTCGGTGCGGATCGTAGTCATGCTGTGCTAGAAGTAGGTAGAGATGATCCGGTAGAGTTCTTCGATATCGGTTTCATCGGCGCGACGAAACTGGCCCTGGCCGATGCGCGCCATCTCGCTGAGCAGGGGTTCGTCGGCATCGCGGCCAAAGGCAATGGTGAAGATGACCGGACGGCCCGGCTGGTTGCCGGACAGCAGCCGTTCGAGATCGTTGAGCCTATAGTAGCTTTCATTTTCCTGTCCGTCGGTCATGACGACGATGGCGTTGATGGCCGAGGCGTCGCCCTGCGCCAGCAGGTCTTCGGCGGCGGCGTAGACGGCGTCCACCAAGGCCGTACCGCCGAGGGCGTCCATGTTGTCGATCAAAGTGAGCGTGTCGCGGCGGTTGTTGTCGTCCATCACGCGCAGCGGCACAAAGTTCTTGGTGCCGCTGGCAAACTCGATCAGCCCCAGCCGGTCGCGGTCGCCCTGGATCTGTTGGACAAAGGCCGCCAACGCCTCGCGTGTGCGCGCGATCTTGGCCCCTTCCATGCTGCCGCTGGTGTCCACCACTAGATAGACATTGGTGGGTCGTTTGGTGTAATACCAGACGTTCTGCACCACTTCGATCACGCTGGGCGGCGGCATCTGGAGCGTGGTCTGTGGCTCGCGCCAATTCACGGCGTCAGTCTCGGCAAAGGGGCTGCCGGGTGCGTCCAGTTCAATGGCGAGGTCGGCGGGCCGGTAGCCGGTTTGCAGAAAGCGGCGCTGGCTGTCGGGCGTCAGCAAGAAGTCGGTAAAGGCGCGGAAGGTGAGCCGCTGATTGTCGGTCACGGCCAGCTCATGCGCCTGCGCGCCCAGTTCAAGCAGCGCCAAGGGGTGGTCGGTCCACAAGGTGCCCTCGGCGGGGTAGATCGCGACCAGGGGGTCGTCGCCGTGGGTGCGGTTCCACTCGATGACCACCCGCTCTTGGGCGACAAAGGCGTCGAGGAAGTTGCGCCCTTCTTCGGCCAGCCGCTGGGTGATGACCTCTTCGCCCTCGCCGTAGAAGCGCACGGTGGCCTCGACGGCCTGGACATAGGCGAGGGTCGCCTCGTCGGTGGCGGCGTCTACGGTCAGCCCGCGGGTGAGGCCGGCGCCGGCATAGAACTCGGCCAAGGTCGCCAGCAGGCCGGCGGCGTTGTTGGTGGCCGGATGGTTCCACTTAAAGTTGGGGTCGTCGGTCGCCTTGCGCTGGATCTCCTGCCAGCCCACCGGTTGGTCGGGCCAGCCCAGCTCGCGCGCCACGTCTTGCCAGGCGGCAACCACAATCGGGCTGACGGCCACGCGCACGGGCGTGCCGGTGCGCCGCTGGCTGATGGGGATCTGGCTTTCCTCGGCTTGGGCGTCTTGGCGCGCTGCCCATTCTGCCTCTAGCTGGTCGATCCACAGGCTGCTGTCGGGTGCGATGGCCTGGAAGTTAGGCAGACCGAGCGCCTGTTCCACCATCTGTTCGGAGATGGTGGGCACGATCCAGACGGTCATCTTCTTGTCGTCGGGGGTGCGGTGGTCTTGGCTGTTGAACTGGTTGGCGAACTCTTGCAGCACCGGGGCCATGACGGGGGAGACGGCGATCGTCAGCTCGGCGCTGTCCACCGCCCAACTGGGCGTCTGCTGCAATAAGGTTTCGGCAGGGTCGCCGCGCAGGAGGCGCGCCAGCCACAGCCCGCCGCCCACGGTCGTAGAGATACAGGCGACCAAGACGAGAAGTAGCGCACTCCCGCCCACAAACAGATTGCGGCGGCGTGTGGCGCGCGCTTCTCCACGCAGAGCATCGCGGCGTTCACGGCTGATCACAATAGCACCTCACTGCGCCACGTTCAGTTCGAACCAACGCAACAAGGCGAGCAGCACATCCCGGTCGGGGCTGCGCATGGCCGTGGTGCGGGGCACGACGGCCTGCACGCCTGTATCTTGCCAGGTGGTAAAGAGGCTTTCAGGCGCGGCATCCACCGGGATGTTGGGGTTGGCCGGGCGCAGGCCATATTGCAGCGCGGCCTGCTGTTGGGTGTCGCTCAAGAGAAAACGCTGAAATTCCAGCGCGGCGTTCTTATCCAGCGCCGAGGTCTCCGGGCCGACCCAAACCGTAAAGGGGAAGTCGAACCAGGTGACATAGGCGGGATAGTAGAGCCGCAGCGGGTCTTCCCAGCGGGTGAGGATGCCCTGCATGTTTTGCAGCAGGTCGCTTTCGAGCAACTGGCCGCCGTCGCCGACGCTGTAGCCAAAGAGGGCGAAGTCTTCGGCGGTGTAGGCGCTGGCGCTGCTGAAGTCGGTCACCGCGCCCATCAATTCGCTCAGCCACTTTTGGAATTCGGGGTTGGTGACATCTTCGACCGAGATGTCGGTGCGGTCATAGTATTCGCCTGCCGCCGAGATCATGGCCGCCAGCCCGCCCACGTTTTTGCTTGGGTTGGGGACGACGAGCTTGAAAAAGCCCCAGCCCGCTTCGCCGCCCAGTTCGGGCCAACCGCCGCGGGCGATGGCGGCGTCGTGGATCGTCTGCCAGTTGATCTCGCCGAACTTCGCTTCGAGCACATTGGCCCGGCTGGCATAGAGGCCCCAGGTAAAGAGGCTGATGGCGATAGGCCGGGCGCGGTATTCGCCGTCGGTCAAAAAGACATCGCGGCCTAGGCGCTCTTTGTAGGATGCGTTGGCCAACTCGACCAGATAGCGGCTGTCGGGGATCCAGGCCGTGGGAAAGTCGGCCAGTTGGGCGCGCTGTTCGGGGGTCAGGGCGTCGGGTGTCATGCCGGCTTCCAAGGCCCCAAACTCGTTGCGGTCCCAACGTCCGAGCGCGCTCAGCCCGTCCATGCCGATGACCTCGACCTGGATCGGGACGCCGTCGACGGTGGCGTTGCTGCGGTTGAATTCGGCGGCGGCGCTGCGCACCCACGGCTCCACCGGCAGCGCCGTGAGGATGCGGATGGTGACGGCCTCTGGGCGGTCAACGGTCAGCCCGGGGTCGGAGACCGCGCCGGTGGTGCCGCGCCAGATCAACGAGGCGGCCACAATCAAGATGGCGACAGCCAGGATGGCGATGAAGATTGCGCGTGTGCGGTTCATGCTCTGTTTGTCTCGTGCCTATGCGCCCCTGGTGCGTTGCTGATGCGTTGCGGGATGTATCGTGCGGGCGCGATTGCGATTGGGGACAGCCGCCCGGCGCATGGGTGGGTCGGGCCAACGACAGCCCGCTGGGCGCGGTCCCACCTGTAAACGGGGCAGGCGGGACCGCGTGGATGGAAGTGGTTAGCTGCTCAGGCCGAGGCGCTTCTTGCGTTCGGCAAGCTGGGCGTCGAGCGTGCTGCGCTCGAGGACCTGGTCCATCTGCTCGTCCAGGCTGGCGGCGCGCATCTCGCTGGCGGTGCTGGCACGGTCGAGCCGTTCGTGGATGCTCTGGGCAATGCGCTTGATGTCGGCATCGCCGGACCCCATGAGGTCGTCCAGGCTCTTCATGGCCTTTACGGTGACCTCCTTGCTCTTGGCCAGTTCCAAGAGGGCCTGCAGCTCTTCGCGCTCCTGCTTCATGGTTTGGAGGCGGGCTTCGAGCTTGACCTTGGCATCCAGCAGCTTCTTGAACTCGGTTTCCTGGCGGGCCAACTGCTCGGTATAGGTTTCGACCAGCCGTTTGGTGCTGTTGAAACGGCTTTGTACGGCCACGGCAGCGGCCTCGTTGCCTTCGGTGAGGAAGGCGTCTACGGCGCGGTCCATCTCGGCCAGCTTGTGCTCGTGGTCGTCGAGCCGGCGCTTGATCGATTTGACCTCCCCGCCGACAGCCGCCGCGGCCTCTTCCAGGTCTTCCAGGTTCGATTCGACCTGGCGGATGTATTGGTCAATTACGGCCACGCTGTTGGTCTTCAGCGCCTGATCCACCATGTAATGCAGGTTGGCGGAGATCAGGGTGGAGACTTTTTCTAATAAGGATGCCATCTGAGTGTCCTCCTCGGATATGCGTTCTAGGGCATACGGTCTGCACCGGTTACGCTCATTATTATAGCGCGCGCCTCTTTGGGGTGCAATGACCTGGGGCTGACAATGGGCTGAAGGTTGGCTGACTCGGCGTGCGCAGACAGGCGAAATCAGGCAGGGGGCAGGGCGGCGCGCGCCTGCGCGACGATCTCAAGGATGCCTTCGCATTCGCCGGCCAGCCCGCTGCTGCGGAAGCCGGGAACGGCTTCCAGGGCGGCGCGCGTCATGGGCGCGCTGTAGGCGATGGCCTTGAGCAGCGTGGCGTTTGCGACCAGCGATGGCGTTGTACGGTCGGCGACGGCTCGTTTCTGGCGCAGCTCCTGGAGCTTGAGAAAGATCTGCCGTTCGACCTGGGGCGGGACGGTGGGCACGGCGGGCGTGGGCGTATAGGGCGCGCGCGGGGCGGCGCGCTGCGCGGCCAGGAGTTCGGCGTCGTCTTCTTGGGGCGGGTTCAGGTGGATCAGGTCGATCAGGGTGGGGCCGTAGTGCTCGACGCGCTGCGCGCCCATGCCGGGCAGCTCGGCCAATTCTTCCAAGGTCTGTGGGCGGGTTTCGGCGATGCGCAGGATCAGCTCGTTGCCCATGATCATATAGGGCGGCTGGTTCAGGTCTTCGGCCAGCCGCCGCCGCCACAGCCAGATCGCCTTCTGCAGCGAGGTATAGTTGTCGCCTGCGCGCGGCAGGTCTTCGCCGGTGTCCGTTTCCGGTTCAGGCGGCGCCGGCGCCGGCGAGGCGAGGTCGGGATGCTCCGCCAGCCAGTTTTCGGCTTCGGCGCGCCCGCGCAAGGTGGGCGCCAGGACGGGATAACCTTGGCTTTCATATTGGCGCAGCCGGCCATCTTCGAGCATGTCGTCGATGTACTCTTGGATGGTCGCTTCGCCCAGCGCCTTGAGACGGCCATGGTGGCGCGCCTTGTCGGGGGTGACGGGGGCGCGCAGGCTGCCGGCCAGCACGCTCGCCAGCCCTCTGCGCCCGACCCGTTTGGGCAGGCTGATCAGACAGTCGAGGATCATGGCCTCGAGGTCGGCGTCGTCGGGCAGCGCCGGGGCGACGGCTTCGCTGTGCGGCAGGTCCGGGCGCACGCCGGTGCAGTTGTCACACACGTTGCAGCGGGTGCGCGGTGGGCTGCCAAAATGGGCGCTGATATAGCCATGGCGGCAGCCTTCGGTGGTGGCATAGCCGGCCACGTCGTCGATGCGCCGTTGGGCCACGGCGGTGTTGTTTTGCAGCATGCGTTCGATGCGCTCGGCCATGCCTGCGGGCCGCGGCGGGAGCGTGATCAACATGGCGCGGCGCGCCGGTTTGAAGCGCAGATAGCCCGCCTCGGCCCAGTCCAAGAGCCGGCCTTCGACCTCATGCAGCGGCCAGTCCATGTAATCGGCGATGTCGCCGGTCTTGAAGCTGGCCTCCTGCAGGCCCGAAAGGTTCAGGCCGCGGCGCAGACGCTGAAAGGCGCGGTCGTGCCGGGCCGCGTCGGGCATCTGCCTGGGCAACGCCAGCGTGAGCAACTGGGGCACGTCAAAGCCGCGCGTCAGCAGGTCGAGCCGTTCCAGCATGCTGACGGCGACGCGCAGGGTGGTTTCGTCGGCGTTGAGCACCTGCTGCAGGCGGCGTAGGTCCACGGGGCCGGTTACCGGCTCATCAACTACGGGGACCGTGGCTTCGGCGTCGCCATAGATGCCCAGTTGGGTCGCGACCGCGGCGTAGACTTTTTCCAGGAATTCGACCGTGTACTCGTCGGATTTGGCCCAGCGGCGGAAATTGGCCCAGTCGTTGTTGCTGTAGAAGAGAACACCCTGGCTCGGTTTGCCGTCGCGGCCGGCGCGGCCCACTTCTTGATAGTAGGCGGCCAGGCTGCGCGCTGGGTGGAAGTGGACGATAAAGCGGATGTCGGGCTTGTCGATGCCCATGCCAAAGGCGATGGTCGCCACCACCACGCGCGTCTGGTCAGACATGAAACGGTCTTGCACTGCGCCGCGGTCTTCGCGTCCGGCGTGATAGGCTTCGGCCTCCACGCCCCGGCTGCGGAGTTCAAAGGCGAGCGATTCGCTCTTGTGACGGCTATTGACATAAATGATGCCGCTGCCTTCGGTCTTGGTCACGAATGCGAGCAGCGCGGCCAGCTTTTCGTCTTCATTGTGAAAATGAAAGGCGGAGAGGTGCAGGTTGCTGCGGAAGATGTCCAGCGCCATGACGCGCGGGCGGGCGGCGTGGATGCCGTCGGGCGCGGCGGTGGTGTCGCTGATCGCTTCGACGATCTCATCGCGCACGCGCGGCGGCGCGGTGGCGGTCATGGCGAGCGCGGGGGGGGAGCCAAGTTCCTGGCGCGCCTCTTGGATGAAGAGATAGTCGGGGCGAAAATCGTGCCCCCACAGGCTGACGCAGTGGGCTTCGTCCACCACCAGAAAGGCTAGCCCGGCGTTGCGCAGAGCGCGCAAAAAGGTGCGCTGGCGCAGCCGTTCGGGCGCGGCGTAGATCAGTTTATAGTCGCCCGCGGCCACACCCTTAAGCCGCGCCTCCATCTCGTCGTCGTCGAGGGTGCTGTTGATAAAGGTCGCCTTGCGTCGCGCCGCCGTGGGCAGGCTTTCGACCTGGTCTTTCATCAAGGCGATCAGCGGGCTGATGACCAGGGTAGGTTTCTCCTGGATCAGCGCGGGCAGTTGATAACAGAGCGACTTGCCCGCGCCGGTGGGCATGACGGCCAGGATCGATTCACGGCGGCGGATGGCGGCGATGACCTCGGTCTGCCCATCGCGCAGGCGGCCAAAGCCAAAGTGGCGCGCCGCTTCAAGCTGGATGGCGCGGCGCTCTTCGCGCGATACCTCGATCGATTCGGGGCCGTGGAGATGGCGATAGAGCTGCGCCGGGTCGGCGGCCAGCGCCGGGTCTAGCGCCAAGAAGGGCGCGAGCGCCGTGTGCAGGGCTTCGGCCTGGGCTTGGCGGCGGCGTTCGAGTTCGAGCCGGACGGCGCTGGCGCTCTGTTCGTGGTCGAGGAGATGGTGCAGCCGGGCCAGGCGCTGCAGCGACGTGTCCTCGATGCCCGCGGGCACACCCGAACCCAGCCGCTGGGCATATTCCCCTGCCAGTGCAACCTCGCCCGCCTGATAGGCCAGTTCGGCCAGGGTCAATTCGGCCTCAAGATCGCCGGGGCGCAGAGCAAGGAATGCTTCCAGCGTCGCCCGCGCTGTGGCGAAGTCGCCGGTTGCGGCGTAGATTTCGGCCGCGGTGCATTGCGCCAAGCTGTGGCGCGGGTAGGCGCTGCCGATGTCGCCGGCTACGGCGCGGGCGTGGGAGGGGTGGCCGGCGGCGAGCAGGGCGCGGGCCTCCATGCATTGGCTGGCGATGGTGGTGCTGCGATGCTGGCGGCGTTCGATGGTGGCAAGCGCTTCGGCGGCTGCACTGGCTGTGCCGGCGGCCAGTTGGGCGCGGGCTTGGTAGTCGAGCAGGAAGAGCCAGGAGCCGTGCGCTTCGCGCAGCGTGGTCACCAGGCGCAGTTGGTCGTCGGGCGACTCCCAAGTTTGGATATAGTCCAGCAGTTGGTCGCGGGTTTCGGGCGGCAGATCGGCCAGTTGCGTCGGCGTCAGGTTGAGCGCACGCAGCAAGGAGGCGGATGGCACGTCTTGGTTCGGCATGAATTTGTCGCGTCCTAGCAGGTCGGCACAGCGAGCAATTCCCGGCGTGGGGAATTCGTGAGGTATCTCAATGCATGGTGTCAAGGCGCATGGTGTTCATTGATTGCGCCCACCTTACACCGAAGCGATGAGGCTTGTCAATCGCGCCAGTGTGGGCCTTCGCCTGTCTGTCCGGCGCGCTGCGGCCGCATGGCGCTTCGGCAGGCCGGGCAGAGAACGCGCAAGAAGCGGGATGCTGTGCGTGGCTGTCTGCTGCTATACTGTAGAGCGATGGGGCGCGCAGGGCACGCAGAGGATGCAGAGGGGAGATTCTGATGGATCGACAACAGCTTTTGCAGCGGCTTGACAAGGGCTGGCGGGCGCTGAAAGAGTCCTATGCGGGGTTATCCGAGGCGCAGTTGACCGAGCCGGGGGTGATGGGCGAGTGGTCGGTGCGCGACAACTTGGTACACATCACGACGTGGGAAGAGGAGGCGCTCAAGCATCTGCCTCACATCGCTCAAGGGGGCAGGCCGCCGCGCTATTCGGCGCTGTATGGCGGCATCGATGCTTTCAACGCGCAGAGGATGGCGCAGCGTCGCGACCTGGCGCTCGGCGCGGTGCTGCACCAACTGGACGAGACGCACGACCGGTTGGTCGCCTATCTACAGAGTGTGCCCGACGACCTGTTTGCGGCGGAGACCCGTTTCCGGCGGCGTCTGCGGCTCGACACCTACAGCCATTACCCGCTGCACACCCAGGCGATCTGGGCCTGGCGGTCGCGAGTGGGCCTGGCATGAGCGGCGCGGCTCCGGTTTGACGGTCTCGGGGGCCGCCTCTATAATCCGTTGTCAACTTCCCAGCGCAAGCCGAGCTGTACGCCGCATGGGGTGGGCGTCCGGGGTTGTGGCGCGCAGTCCGGCGGCTGAGTTGCGCGCCAATCGGGAACGTTCGGCACGACTTTTGGCGCGGTGTGGTGTTATAGATAGTGGAAAACGATTGTTCAAGGACCATATGGTCCGGTCTTAATTCAGGAATGAGGAGACAGGATCCAAAATGACACGGGTCTTTATCACCGGCCTCGGCGCCATTACTCCCGTGGGCAACGACGTTGAAACCTACTGGCGGAATCTGCTGGCAGGTAAGTCGGGGGCGGCCCGGATCACCCAGTTTTATACGGGCGATATGCCCTATAACATTGCGTGCGAGGTCAAGGACTTTGACCCCGGCGATTACATGGATCGCAAGTTGGTGCGGCGCACGGCGCGCTCGACGCAGTTTGCGATCGCGGCCAGCCGCCAAGCCTTGGACGATGCCCAGTTGGTCATCGACGAGAGCAACCGCGACGACGTGGGGGTGATGATGGCGACGGGCGGCGGCGGCATGACCGAGGTGGAGTTCGCCACCATGGGCATGGCCGAAAAGGGTTGGCGCTCGGTCGGGCCGTTCGTCGTGCCCAATGCCATGTCCAACGCCGTGAGCTGTCTCGTATCGATTGAGACCGGCGCGCGCGGCCCGGTGATGACCAGCACGGCGGCCTGCGCCAGCGGTCACTATTCGATCATCGAGGGCTATCACTTTCTGCAGCGCGGCGAGGCCGACGTGATCATCGCCGGGGGGGCGGAGTCGGCGATCTCGATGTTCACGATGTCGGCCTTTGGGCGCATGGGGCCGCTCTCCAGCCGCACCGACGACCCGGAACATGCCTGCCGGCCCTTTTCGGTCGACCGCGATGGCTTTGTGACGGGCGAAGGGGCGTGCGCCTTGATCTTAGAGACCGAGGAACACGCCCTGCGCCGCGGGGCCAAGATCTATGGCGAGGTGTTGGGCGGGCGGCTGACGGCAGACGCCTACCATGTGACTGCGCCAGACCCGGACGGGGACGGCGCGGCGCGCGCCTTGGGCGGCGCGCTCAAGAATGCGCATCTGACCCCCGACGACATCGATGTGGTCTTTGCTCATGGGACGGGTACAACGCTCAACGATGCGGGTGAGGCCAAGGCGCTGAAGCGTGTCTTTGGCGAGCATGTCTACGATATGAAGATCACCAGCATCAAGAGCATGATCGGCCACGGCCTGGGCGCGGCGGGCGCGCAGTCGGCGGTGGCCGCGGTGCTGTCGCTGCGCGACGGCATTGTGCCCCCCACGATCAACTACACGCCCGACCCGGAGATCGACATCCCGATTGTGGGGAATGTGGCGCAGAAGGTGGACGGCCAGTATGCGCTCGTCAATGCCTTTGGCTTTGGCGGCCAGAATGTGGTGGCGGTCTTTGGCCGGGTCGACGGCCACAATGGGCACGGCGGCTAGACACGCCCAGCCCGCCGGTTAAGGTCGA
>QEUY01000030.1 GCA_003577365.1 Chloroflexota bacterium
GCAGGTCTCCAGAGCGAGAACAAGTGGGGCGGGGCCTGGCGGCCTAGCCGGGCGCGGGCGAGCCGGGGGCGCCGGCCAGCGTTACCTGGCGGGCGATATCGGCAAAGCCCGCCGCCAGCCCAGTGTAGAGCGCTTCGTCGGTCGTGAAGGTGAGCACGGCCAGGTGCGTCAAGTCGTCCAGATAAAAGGCGATCTGTAGCCCGGCGACGGGGCGGGCGGCGGCGGTGCGGTATTCGATCACCGCCACGGGCAGACCGTCGGCGCGCAGCGCATCGTCCAGGCGCGCGGCCTGCACCTCGGTGTTGGCGATGGCGTTCAGTTCCGCCGCGGTCGCCGCCAGATATTGATCCAGCGTCAGCCCGCGGCCTGCCAGCACGCTCACGGTCAACTGCGCTTGGGGCGCGCCCCCCGCGCCTGCTGCGGGCAGGACGGCGACCAGTTCCAGAGCTTCGGCCAGGTCATCGACCAGCGGCGGGTCCGCCTCGTCTTTGTGCGCCTCACGCGTGTGCGTTTGCGCATTGGGCGCTGCGGGCGTCTGCAGAACGTTGGAGAGCGCCTCTTCGATGTTCAGCGCGGTGGTGGGCATCCCCACCCAGCAGCAGGGCAGCGTCACCGTGTAGCCGTGGCGGGGGCTGACAAAGACCACCGGCCCAGCGCCGCGCGGCGCGGTCTCTGCGACGGCGGCATCCGGCGGGGGAGACGTGGCAGCCGCGCGCGCTGTGACGGGGGCGGGGGGCGCTGCGGCCACAGTGGCTGTCGCCGCGGCCGGTGCAGGGGCGCGGTGCGTGCAGCCCGCGCAGACCAGCAGCACGCACAGCCCCAGCAGCGCCTGCCGCCACAGCCCGCGCCAGGCCGGGCCGTCGGCATGAGGATGGCCGCGGCGCGCCGGATCGGAGTGAAGGATCACAGCACCGCCGATGGACATAGATGGCTGATCACACACCCTGGGCAGTTTGGTTTGCGCGCCGAACAGACGCGCCGCCCGTGGAAGATAAGCAAGTGCGACAGCGCGACCCATTCCGCGCGCGGGGCCAGCGCCATCAGGTCGCGCTCGATCTTTTCGGGCGTGGTTTCAGTCGTCAGCCCCAGCCGCCCGGCCAGCCGCTTGACATGCGTATCCACGACCACGCCCTCGGCGATGCCAAAGGCGTTGCCCAGCACGACATTGGCCGTCTTGCGCGCCACGCCGCCCAGCGTCAACAGGTCGTCCATCTCTGCCGGCACCTCGCCGCCGTAGACCTCCACCAGCCGCCGCGCTGCGTTTTGGATGTTTTTGGCCTTGTTGCGATAGAAGCCGGTTGAATAGATGATCTCCTCCACCTCGGCGCTGTCGGCCTCGGCCAAGGCGCGCGCATCGGGAAAGCGCGCAAAGAGGGTGGGCGTGACCTGGTTTACCCGTTCGTCGGTACACTGCGCCGACAAAATGGTGGCGACCAGCAGTTGTAGCGGGCCGTCGAAATCCAATTCGCAGCGGGCATCGGGATATTCGGCGTGCAGCAGGCGCAGAATTTCGGGCATGCGTGCCGCTGCCGGCGACTGCGCGGTCAGCGCCGCCGGGCTGGGGGCCGGGTCAGAGTTCGGGACAGAGTTCGGGTCAGACATGGGCCTAACGTTCTAGACTCTGGCGTGAGCGGGCGCTAGGAGAGCGGCATCACCGGGTGGGCCAGAATACGATAGTCGGAATCGTCGATGCGCTGCCAGGGATAGTGGACAAAGTCCTCGGTGATCTCGGCGTAATAGTCCGGCGCATCTTCGGGGAAATAGCTGCTGCTTTTCTTCCAGTGGATGACGGCCAGTTCGGGATAGCCGCCTGCGGTCTCGATGCGGCCTTTGACCGCCATGATCGTGCGGCCCTGATACCACAGGTTATCCACGACCAAAATCTTGCGCCCTTGCAGCAGCGTGTCGGAAGGGAACTGCAAAAAGCGCGGCCAACTCAGCTTGGTGCGCTGGCTGGGGTCTTCGGGAAAGAGCACCGCCGCAGTCAGCACATCCTTCATGCTGAGCGCCTCGGCGATCATGCCGCCGGGGATGATCCCGCCGCGCGTGATCGCCAGGATGGCGTCATAGGGGGTGTTGAGCTTGAAGATCAGGCTGCTGACCAGTTCTTCGAGCTCGTGCCAGGTCAGATAGACATGCTTCATAGAGGCATCCTTATAACTGCCATAAGAACGATCACAATCGCTGCGGACCTACAGACGGCGTGAGATGCGTCATGGCTGGGCCGGCTGCGCCGGGGCGAGCGACTGCACGGCTAGATTGGGCGTGACCAGCGCCAGCGCGGCCGCGGCGCGCGCCGTGCGGTGATACACCTGGGGGCTGGGAGCCGGCTGATAGCCTGGCGCAGCCTGCCAGGTCAGCGTGGCAGGCGTCACCTGCACGCCGGGCGGCGCATGAAAGCGCAAGGTCAGCGTGTCGACCGGCAGCCCCCACAGCCGGTATTCGCCGGCGGCGTCGCTGACGCTTGCCGCCACACGCACCCCACCGGCGCTGATCGCTTCCACGGCAATCTGGGCAAAGCCCAGGTTCCCGCCGGCAGACGCGGCCCCGCCGGGGCGGATACGCAGCAGGATCGGGTCGTGGTCGCTGCCGCGCACTGGCCCGCGGCCCGTCGCAAAATCGGCGTTGAGATGCAGCACCTGCACCGCGGCCACCTGCGGCCCCAGGTTGGCGCTCAGCAACAGATGATCCAACACCTGAGCCGCACCGTTATAAATATAGGTGTAGCGATCCAGTGCAGGCAAATACGCGAGGGCGTGCAGCAGCGGCGGCTTTACGCTTTGCATCAGCGCCCGCACCGGCGGCGAATCGAAATAATCGTTGAGATCGCCCGCCACGACGACCTGCGCCGCCGGGTCGGCCTGCGCCAACGTTTGCACCAGGCCGGCCACATGCTTGGCCTGGGCCAAGCGGCGCACGGCGTTGACCGCCTCATCGCCCGCTTTGCTCTTCCAATGGTTGCCGATCACCCACAGCGCCGCCGTCCCTCCCGGCCAGTCACCGCTGACCTGGAGCTGCGCCACCAGCGGCGGGCGGGCGAACAGCGGGTATAGCCCTGCGGCGCAGACGCCGGGGTCCTGCACGCCGTAATCCTGCGCCGAGCAGCCCTGAGCGAGTGTGGCGGCCACCACTTGCACCCGCCCGCGCCGCGTCAGGAGGCTGTTGGTCAGCGGGAAGTCGCTATCCGCCGACGCCGGCCCCCACAGGGCGGTGGCGGCGTAGTCCAGCCCATGCACATCGGCCAAATGCGCGGCCAGCGCCGCGGCGTCGCCGGGCGTGCCCGTCTCTTGCAGGGCGATGATCGTGCAGCCCTGCAACATCTGCGCCAGGGTCTGGCCGCGCTGGGCCAGGGCGGCGGCGTAGGCCGCGGCGTCGGGCAGTTGGGCCTGGCCGCGGCCCAGCCCGTTGAGGTTATAGCTGCACAGCGTATATTCGTCGGCAGCGGCGGGGGCCACGGGCAGCGGCGGCGCGACCTGGCCGGTGACCGTCAGCGGCTGGCCGGGCAGCGGCAGCACCTGCACCTTGCCAAAGGCATAGTCGACCACGGCCAGCAGGCCTGGCGGGCCGGTCACCACCTGGCCGAAGCTCGCCTCCGGCAGATCCGCGCCCAGGCGGTTGTTGACGTAGGTGAGCAGGGCCGCGGCCTCCGGCTGGTCGTGCCACAGATGGCCGGGGCGCAGCACGCGTTCCCAGGCCGCGGGCAGCAGCGCCAGTTCCCTTTCGCCCTCGGCATAGTGGCGCGTGGGGCCATGCACTGCCCCGGCCAAGCGCGGGAGGCGGACCAGCATCCCCTCCCACGGCTCCAGCGCCAGCGTGGGCGAGACGCCCAGGCGGGCCGCGGGCAGCTCCACAGGCGTCAGCGCGCCGCCGCAGCCGGTCGCCGGGAGGATAGCGGCGGCGCGCGTCAGTTCCGTCTTGGCATAGAACTCAGTCACCAGCCCGTCGACCACCTGTACGCACTGGCCGGGTGTGACTTCGGGCCGTGCCCAGGTGTAGACAAACAGGGCATCGCTGGTGATGGGGTCGCCGTCGCCGGCGGGGTCTTGCATAAAAAAGCCGTCGACGGTCACCCCGCTGACCAGGCCGCGCGCCGTCACCCGCGTGCCTTGCAGCGGCGAGGCCTCGCCGCTGCCCTGAATGGCGTAGAGGGGCGTCAGGGGGGCGTCGACGGCAGCCTGGGTGTACAGCGGCGCACCGGCCAGGCTGATCACCGCTAGGGCGAGGGCAAAGGTGCAGAGGGCCAGCCGCCGTCTATCCTTGCGGGGCGCGCCCGCCGTGGCGCGGCGTGTGAAAAACGCCAGCGCAAGGTCCAGCGCATCCTGCGCTGTGGTGTGGATGGGGTGAAGGCCAAAGCTCAAGGCAAACTCGGCGTGCGTCGACAGGCGGCCAGGTGAACGATTGAATTGTACACACCCGCGGGGCCGCGGTCAAACAGAAACGTTTTGCCCCCGGCGATCCTGGGCGTGCGTATCTGCCCGATGCGACAGGCGTCAATAGAAGAGGGTCGACATAAGGGGGCCGGCCTAAGCGGCGACAAGCCAGGGCGCGCCGCTGATTGGCTCCCGGCGCAGGCACGGCCCGCGGCGCAAGGCGATTTGTTTTGCGAGATTCGATCCGGATACACAAGAAATGGAGGATTTTCAACCATCTGCGCTGTTGTTATACTATCGCCGGACGGTTTGTGGTTCCCCGCTATCGCGCGTCAATTGGGTCAATTGGATCGGACAGGAGGGTATGCTATGGACGAGACGACCGGCATGGCCGAGTTTGTGGGGATCGGGGAAGTGGCCGAGACAACCACCCATCTGCTGGCGCTCAACCTGAGCTACACCGCCCATCACGGCTCCCCGACCGGCAGCCGCCCCAAAGGGGCCGACCGGGTAGAGCAGCTCGTCTTGCAGCAGGCGCGCGCCTATCTACAGCAGGTGCGCGAAGGGTTTATGCTGAGCGTGCGCGCCGCGCCCTCGACTCAAGTGGCCGAACTGCGCTTTTTGCTCGACCGCGTGATGACCGACTGGGCGCAGCTCAGCCATGAGTTGGGGCTGGAGGAGGGCGGGGAGAGCGCCGCTTTCCCGCCTGAAGAAGGGCTGCCGCAGCGGGTGGAGCGGGTGCGCCATCAACTGCTGGCCTTTGGCATGGCAGTGGTGGCCCTGGGCCAACTGCCGCGCCTGCCTGCCCAGCAGATCACCTTTCCGCACAGCTACGGCCAACCCCCAACCTACAGCGATATCCCCGTGCCCAGCACGCCGGGCGAGATGCTCTGGCGCATCGAGGAGTTAGAGCAGACGGTGTGGCGCATCATGTCGGATGACCTGCGCGACCTGGTGCAGCGGCGCTACGGCTCCTTGCGCCGCACCTACGGCTTTTTCGAGGCCAGTGCCTGGATCGCGGCCAAGGAATCTGAGCGGTTTGGCATCAAAAAGCGCAAGCCGCTGCGCCCTGCTTTCTGACGGCCACACCCACCCGATCTTCACTGCCCACGCCAAAGAAACTCACACCAAAGAAGCTCAGGTCAGCAAACTGTAAGGAGCAGATCCCAATGCGCCATCTGCGCTGGGCCTGGCGCTTGGCCGCAACCGTGCTGGTGGTCTGGCTGGGGGTCGCGCCCGGCGCGGCCCAGGCGGCGCAAGCGGAGCGCGCCGGCGGCCTGCTCCACCTGGTCGTCGAGTTGGAGATGCCTTCGGCAGTAGAGGTCTACGCCGCGCAGCAGGCCGCAGGGGAGATCGCGGCCGCGGGCCTGGCCGCGGCCACCCAGGCGCAAGTCGTCGCCGCGGACCAAGCCCAGCAGGCCCTGTTGGCGCAGCTTGCCGCCCTGGACGCGCAGGTGATCTACCGGGTGCAGCGCGTCTATAACGGCGTGGCGGTGCGTGTCCCCGCGTCCGCGCTCGTCGACCTGGCAGCCCTGCCCGGCGTGCGCGCCCTGCACCCGTTGATCCCCAAGCTGCCGAGCAACAGCCGCGCCGTGCCCCGCCTGGGCGCGCCCAGCGCCTGGCGCGCCGCGCCGGGGCTGACCGGCGACGGCGTCACCATTGCCATCGTCGATACCGGCATCGACTATCTGCACACTGCGTTTGGCGGGCCGGGCAAGGGCTACAGCGCCAACGACCCCACGCGCACCGGCGACGCGCCCAACTTCCCCGGCGTCAAGGTGATCGGCGGCTATGATTTTGCCGGCGACGACTACAACGCCAATGCGGGGAGCGACGGCTATCAGCCCTTTCCCCGGCCCGACCCCGACCCGATGGACTGCTATGGCTCTGGTCACGGCACGCATGTGGCGGGCAGCGCCGCGGGCTATGGGGTCACAGAGACGGGCGCGACCTATGGCGGGCGCTATCCGCCGCCAACGACATCATTCCGCATCGGCCCCGGCGTCGCGCCCCACGCCCAGGTCTACGCGCTCAAGGTCTTTGGCTGCAGCGGCAGCAGTGACCTGGTCGACCTGGCGCTGGAGTGGGCTGTCGACCCCGATGGCGATGGCGATTTTGCCGACCGCGCCGATGTAATCAACCTGTCGCTCGGCTCCCCGTTCGGCGCGGTGGACGACATCACCGCGCTGGCCGCGGCCAACGCCGCCAAGACCGGCGCGCTGGTGGTGGCGGCCGCGGGCAATGACGGCGATCTTTTCTACGCCGTCTCGACGCCCGGCGCGGCGGATGCCGTCCTCACTGTGGCCGCGTCGACTCTGCCGGCGACCGCCGCGCCGGAGAGCATCACATCATTCTCGTCGCGCGGCCCGCGGCGTGTCGGGCCAAACGGGACGATGGGGCTGAAGCCCGATCTGGCCGCGCCGGGGGATGGCATCGTTTCGGCCAAGGCGGGGTCGGGCAATGGCAGAGCGAGCGGGTCGGGCACGTCGATGTCCAGCGCGCTGGCCGCAGGAGCCATGGCGCTCTTACGCCAGGCCCACCCGGCGGATGCCGTCGACGTCCCCGCCTGGACGGTTGTCGAGTTAAAGGCGCTGGCGATGAACACGGCGCTGCCTTTGACCGACGCGGCGGGGCGCAGCTATGGCCCCACGCGCGCCGGCGCGGGATGGCTGGACATCAGCCGCGCCCTTGCCGGCCAGGTGATCGCCTATCACGCCGCCGCACCCGACCAGGTGAGCATCCACTTCGGCGTGCCAGAGGTGCTGGACAGCTATCAGGCAGTGGCCGCGCTGCGCATCGCCAACAAAGGCCCCGCGCCTATCGCCCTGACCGTGGGCTACAGCACTGCCGTACCGCTGCCCGGCGCGTCCATCACGGTGAACGCCGGGCAGGTCATCACCGTGCCTGCGGGCGGCTTTGCCACCACGCCGGTGACCTTGACCGTCGACGCCGCCGCGCTGCGCCATCTGCCTGACCCCACCCTGACCCAGAACAGCGCCGTCCCACGCAGTTGGCTGGCCGAGGTCAGCGGCTATGTGACCTTGACGCCCGCGGGGACCTTAGCCGGGCCGCAGCCTGCGCTGCGCGTGCCGGTCTATGCCGCGCCGCGGCCGGTGGGCCAACTGCAGGTCAACCCGGCAGGGCTGGACATGGGCGCGGCGCTGCGCGCTACCCGCTGGCTCACCTATACGGGCGCAGGGCTGGCGCTGGAGGACGCTTCCGGCACGCCGCCGTCTCTGCCCGTGGCCTTGGGCGGGGTCTTTACGCTGCACCGGCGCAGCCCGCCGATCCAGACCGCGCCTGGCGGTCTGCCCAGCCTGGGACGCTATGCCCAGGCCGACCTGGCCGCCGTGGGCCTGGCGCTGAAGCCGCCGCCGCGCCTGCCGCAGACGCTTGATGTGGCCGTCGCCACCTATGCGCCGTGGTCGACGCCGCACGAAGTGCGTTTTGTCGTCAGCTTTGACACCGACCTGGACGGGACGGCGGACCTGCAGTTGTCCAACAGCGACCATGTCGCTTGGTCTGTGCTGGGCCGTGGCGGCAGCGATGCCTTTGCCGCGGTGCTGCTCGACACGCGCGACCGGCGCACCGTGCTGGAGCCGCCGCTCAACGGCTATGCGGCAGGCCAATATGATACCCGCCTGTTTAACAGCCGCGTGATGGTGCTGCCGGTGCGTATCGCCGATCTGCGGCTGCGGGCCGGCAAACCGCGTTTTGCCTATCGGGTGGAAAGCTACAGCGAGGATGTGATGAACGCCCAGCCGTTGGGGCTGGTGGTGGACAGCACGCCGTGGATCGAGGTCGATCTGGCCGCGCCCGGTCTGGCAGTGGATTCAGCCGCCAACATGCCGGCGCTCACTGCCGTCCGGCCAGGTGAAGGGGTACAAGTCGTGTTTGATGCCGCGGGCGCACACGGCAACCGGGGCCTATTGGCCGTCTATCTCCACAACGCGGTCGAGCGCCAGGTGGAGAGTATCCCGGTGCGCTATGATGCGCGGGCGCATCTGCCTTGGGTCTCTTCCCGCAATGTCGAGCGTTATCTGCCGCGCGTCTCTGCGCCCTAGGCGGGGCTATCCGGCGACGAGATAGCGACCGCAGCTTGGGCAGACCGTGAGCGTTGCGGTGCTGCTGCCCAGCCCGTTGACGATGCCGGTCGGGATCTGCACATGACAGGCGCCGCAGACGCCGTCCTGCACTGGGGCGACGGCGATGCCTGCTTTGCGCTTGCGCATATTGTCATAGCGTTCCAAGAGCGCAGCGGGCAGGGCCGCGGCCAACGCTTCGCGCTTGCGTTTGAGCAAGATATAGTTCTGTTTGAGTTTGGTCTCCTCCTGTTTGAGGTCGCTTTGGCCGCTGGTCCACTCGCCCTCCAGCCGGCTCAGTTCGCGCTGCTGCTCGTGCAGTTGGCCGGTCAGTTCGTCGGCGTGCATCAGCGCTTCGACGGCCTGGTCGTCGACCAAGGTGCGATGGCGGCGCAGCGAGTCAAGATTTTCCTGGAGGCTGTTTAGCTCTTTGGGGTCGCGGATACTGCCGCTCATCAACTTATCTTCGGTGCTCTTGATACGCGTTGCCAGCGATTTGGATTCCAGCTCCGCGTCCTTCTGCTTGGCATGCCACTGGTGCAGCATGGTCTTGGTCTCGGTGACCTGTTGGCGGGCGGCGCGCACGGTTTCGCTTTCGCCCAGTTGGTGCTGAACTTGCTGTAACCGGCGCGCAACCTTGAGCCAGGCCAGATCGACCTTTTGCAGCTCATAGAGCTTGATCGCTTCTTGCACTCTTCCCTCCGGGTTGGTTGAAAAGCGGGGGATGCGTTGGAATACGAGCGCCGCGCGCTTCTGGATCAGGGGGATCGACCCACCGGGCATAGACAAGACGCTCACACGACCTCAGATCACAAGTCCTCATACCACAAGTCCTCATACCACAAGTATAGCACGGCGGCGTGAAGTGTCCAAATAGCTTGTCATAATCTAAAGTTAATCCGCAGCGATTGCCTCGTCCGCAGCGCGCATCTGGCCGCGGCGGCGAACTTGCGCGTTCGCCGTGATGCGCGGACAATGGCGCGTACGAACCGGCGCGGCGGCGAGATCGTCGCTGTGATCCTGTCGCCGTGATCCCATCCCTGTGATCTTGCTGCTGCGATCTTGCCGCTGCGATCCCGGCATGAGCGAAAGGAAATCCGACCGTCCATGGCTCGACTGCCATCCAACCGGGGCGGGCAGAGTTTTATCGAGTTCGCCCTGATCATCATTCTGTTTGCGATCGTGCTGCTCTCGATCCTGCTGATCTTGGGCGACGATCTGCGCACCTTTGTCAACGACCTCTTCCAGACCTGGTTTCCGGGCTAGGCGGCGGGTATGGAGATGCGCCGGCGTCTGGCGGCCCTGGGCCATGCCGGGCTAGACCTGCTCTTCCCGCCGGTGTGCGCCGGCTGTGGCCGCGCGGGTCACCTCTTCTGCCCGCGCTGCGCCCAGGCCGTCGAACCTGTGCCGCAGCCCATCTGCGCCCGGTGTGGGCGGCCCCAGCCGGCTGCGGTGGCGCAGTGTGCGGCCTGCCGCGCCGCGTCTGCCCGCCCGCTGCGTCTCAGCCGGGCCGCGGCGCTGCACACCTCCCCGCTGCGCCAGGCTATCCATGCGTTGAAATATGAACAGCAGCCGGAGCTGGCCGTGCCCTTGGCGCGCTATCTGATCGCGGTCTTTGCCGAGCCGCCTTGGGCGGGGTTGGACGCGACCCTGGACGCGGTGATCCCGGTGCCGCTGCATGCCCAGCGGCTGGCCGAACGCGGCTACAACCAGTCGGAGCTGCTGGCCGCGGCCTTGGCATCGGCTGCCGGCTTGGCGCTGCATCCCGGCTGGCTGGCGCGCAGCCGCGAGACGCGCCAGCAGGTGGGGCTGGATGCGGCGCAGCGCCGCGCCAATGTCGACGGCGCGTTTGTGGCGTCGGCGGCGGTGGCAGGCTGTACGCTCTTGCTGGTCGACGATGTCTTTACCACAGGCGCGACGCTGCACGCCTGCGCCGCCGCAGCCCTGGCCCAAGGCGCCGCCGCCGTCTATGGGCTGACGCTGGCCATGCCCGCCTATACCCCCTGAGCCGCGCGCCCCCGTCGTGCGGGTTGTGTTTTCGCAGTCTGTGTGCTATGCTGCGCGCCCCCGTCGTTTTCGCGATGCTTCCGTGTAGAAATCTGCAAAGGAGGAACCATGCGTGTACGACGATTTGGCCCACATGTCTTCGCCGCCTTCATCGCACTCCTGTTGGTGTTGGTCTCCGGCCATCTGGCCTTGGCCAAACAGCTTGCCCCCGGCGAGGTGGGGGGAAGACCGCTCTATGCCACGCTCACCGGGGCTGCCGAAGCGCCCGGCCCCGGCGACCCTGACGGCAGCGGCTCCGCCGTGGTCACGCTCAACCAGGGACAAGGGGTCGTCTGCTTCGACATCGAGGTCGCGGGGATCGACCAAGTGATAGCCGCCCACATCCATGTGGCCCCTGTGGGCGTGGCTGGGCCGGTGGTGGTGAATTTCAACCCGGCTGTCAACGGGCTGCGCAACTGCGTCAGCGGTGTCGATCCAGAGTTGGTCAAGGCGATTCGCCAGAACCCTGCCAACTATTATGTGAACGTGCATACGACGGCCTTCCCCGCGGGCGCGGTGCGCGGGCAGCTCGGCAAGTAACCCGGCAGCGACTGCACAGACATAAGCTCCCGCGGATTTTGGACGCCCAGCCCCGAAGCGAAAGCATCCGGGCTAAAGAGCAATGCCCCATGAAGTGGGGCGTTGCGCAAAGGTGACCGGCGTTTCATCTCCCTTGCCCTTGTCCCCTTTGTCCTCTGCATGGCCCGCAGACGGGCCATTACCGATGGCAAAGCCGGGGCACAGCCCCATTCGCAAAGGGGGAAAGTAAGCGCCGGTCACTACATGCCGGATGCCGGCCCGGCTCACCCCTTGCCCGCTGCGACGGGCGGCTGTCTCCCGCCGCCAAACCTTCCTGATCAAAAGCTCGACCCTTGGCAAACTCGATATAAGTCGAGGACACTGGCGCGGCCAGATGGTACTGTGCTGCCCAGCGCCGGCGCGCGCTGGGCCGTCCTCCGGCCCGAGACGGGAAGCGCCACATCGACGAAAGAAATATGAAAAGGAGATGGAGGAGAGCGACATGGAGCAGCAGGATATAGAAACGCAGGCGATCAAGCAGGAGATGGGTAGGCCCACACGGCGTTGGGGGGCTGGCGCGCTTGTGGGGTTGGCGATCAGCCTGGCGCTGGCCGCGTGTACGCCGGTCGCGCCGCCGGTCGCGCTGGATGTGGCCGCGGAGGCCGCGCCGCCGGCCGTGACCGCAGCCCCTACCGAAGCCGCCGCGCCTGAGGCCGCTGTGCCTGAAGCCGCACCCGACGCGGACGCGGCGGACAGCTTGGCGGTGCGGCCCGTCGCCGTGCCTTGGGTTCCGCCGCCGGATTATCTGACCTCCGACACGCCGACCGACGCCGAGATACGCGCCCAACTGATCGCGACCCGGCAGGACCTCTGCCAAGACCTGGAGCTTGCGTCGAGCATTATCCTCAACGTGGGCATCCTCAGTGAGTTTCCCGGCAAAATTCAAGCCGCCGCCGGGATGGGGATCACGGCGCTGGAGAATGAACTACAGGTCTGCAGCCCGTCGGACGACGCCGACGATGCCGCCAAAAGCACCGCTCAACTGATCAACGAAGTACATAAAGCCGAGTGGCTGGCGAAGCTGCATCTGACCGCCATGGAGAGCGCCACCATGGAGCGCCCGCGCATGCGCCCTGTCAACGCCGACGGCTCGTTCGCCGCCTTCCTG
>QEUY01001005.1 GCA_003577365.1 Chloroflexota bacterium
TCGCGGCGCACGCCAGGGCGCGCCCAGCAGCGCGCCCAGCGGACAGGGCGAGATCGTCGACCTGGCGACGCTCGACCCGGAGGGGGCCGAGATTCGCGCCATCCGCGGCAACGAGATCGCCATGATCTTTCAAGAGCCGATGTCGACGCTCAGCCCAGTGCATACGGTGGGCAACCAGATGGTCGAGACGATCCGCCTGCACCAAGGGGTGAGCCAGGCGGAGGCGCGCAGCCGGGCGATCGAGATGCTGCAGCGTGTGGGCATGCCCCAGCCGGCGCGCACGGTGGACCGCTACCGGCATGAGTTGAGCGGCGGCATGCGCCAGCGCGCCATGATCGCGCTGGCGCTGAGCTGCCGCCCCGCGCTCTTGATCGCCGACGAGCCGACCACGGCGCTCGACGTGACGACGCAGGCGCAGATTCTGGATCTGATGCGCGACCTGCAGGCGGAATTCGGCATGGCGATCCTGTTTATCACGCACGACCTGGGCGTGATCGCCGAGATGGCCGACGACGTGGTCGTGATGTATCTGGGCCATGAGGTCGAAGCCGCCGATGTCGACACGCTCTTTCATGCCCCGCGCCACCCCTACACGCGCGCCCTGCTGCGCTCGATCCCGCGCATCGACCGCCGCGTCGACGCGCTGCAGACGATCGAGGGCATGGTCCCCGACCCTTTTTCGATCCCGGCGGGCTGCCGCTTTCACCCGCGCTGCCCGCACTATCTGCCGGAGATCTGCGCCGCGCCGGAGTTGGTCCGGATCACGCCGCAGCATGTGGCGCGCTGCGCCCGTGTCTTTGAGGCGCTGGCCGACCCGGACCCTGCCGCGCTGGAAAGCAGCCCTTTATGAGCCAACCGCCGACTGCCGACCCTATCGCCCCCCGGCCGCCCGCTGCGGCGTCGCCCGCCGCGCCGAAGACAGCAGCGCTGCGGCCTGCTGTGCTGCTGGAGGTGCGCGACCTCAAAAAGCATTTTGCGATCCGCAAGGGCTTTTTGCGCAAAGTCGTCGGCCAGGTCAAGGCCGTGGACGGCGTGAGCTTTTATATCCATCAGGGGGAGGTCTTGGGGCTGGTGGGGGAGAGCGGCTGTGGCAAGACGACCACCAGCCGCGTGATCCTGCGCGCCTATGACCCCACGGCGGGCCAGATCCTCTTTCGCGACCCGGCGCAGGGGGTCGTCGACCTGGCGACGCTCTCCAAGGCCGAGATGCATGCGGCGTGGCGCAACATTCAGATGATCTTTCAAGACCCCTATTCCTCGCTCGACCCGCGCATGACGCTGCTGCAGATCGTGGGGGAGCCGCTGCAAAATTACGGGGTGGCGCGCGGCGCGGCGCTCAAAGAACGGGTGGCCGAACTGCTGGAGGTGGTGGGGCTGCGCCCGGAGTATATGGCGCGCTACCCGCACGCCTTTAGCGGCGGGCAGCGCCAGCGCATCGGCATCGCCCGCGCCCTGGCGCTCAACCCGCAGTTGGTGATCTGTGACGAGCCGGTGTCGGCGCTGGACGTGTCGATCCAGGCGCAGACGCTCAACCTGCTCAAACAGTTGCAGCGCGAGTTTCAGTTGACCTATCTCTTTGTGGCGCATGACCTGAGCGTGGTGCGCCATGTCTGCAACCGCGTGGCGGTGATGTATGTGGGC
>QEUY01001006.1 GCA_003577365.1 Chloroflexota bacterium
GCGGCCAGTTGGAAGGTCTCGCCGATGACGGCGGGTTTGCCCAATGCGGCGGTAAAGCCCGCGACAATGTCTCGCACATCGGCGATGTGCTTCTTGTAGGAGCGGCCCTGCTCGTCGCGGGCGATCAGCAGGCAGCGTTGCGCCGTCGCTTCATCTTCCGGGCGCAGGCGTTGTAATTCGGCCCGGACTTGAGCCGCGGCCTCGCCCTGCATCCGCTCGTAGGCATTGAGCCAGTGACGTAGGTAGAACTGTGAAAAGTTGAGGATCTCGTCACCAGCAACCGCTAGCGCAAAGCGGAAGACGGTGACGGGCAGCTTGTAGGTGCGGAAGTAGCCGTGGCAGAGTTCCTCGCCCAGATACTTGGTCAGCGCATATTGCCCGACTGGAGCGATCTTGAAGATGTCTTCCCGGATCGGCTCCGGCACACCGCCAGGGATGTACTTGTCGTAGATGGCGTCGGTGCTGGCGTAGAAGAAGTGTTGTAGCCGATCACCCAGTTGCCGGGCGGCCTGGAGTATGTTGAACGTGCCGCACACGTTGATCTCAAAATACTGCTGATCCGTAAACGGCCCGCCCCCCTGAAAAGCGCCGGCCAGATGGCAGATGACCTCGACGCCCGCTGCCGCCTTTTCTACATCGGTGGGATTCTCGATGGTCCCTTCGACCAGTTCTACGTCGAGTGCGGCCAGCTTGTCCAGCCGGCGGTCATTGGCCCAGACCAGCCCGCGCACCTCGTGGCCGGCCTCGACCAGCGTTTTTGCCAGGTTGGCGCCAATGCGACCGGAGACGCCGGTGATCAGAATCTTCATGGTTGCACCTTGACAGCTCTATGTCCCCCACGGCGTCGCTGCCGCCCCCACCGGTCGCGCACCGGTAGGCCGCCACGGGATCGACTCATACGAGCGATAGGTCACGGCCAGGTGGGGCGTCTCCACCCGCGCATGCCCCCGATAGCGCGACTCCAGCGCCGCTTCGAGGATACCTGTGGTGAGCAGCGTGCGCCCCACCGGCCAGGTTGGCTTGCCCGTCAGAAACATCTCCTCGATGTTCAGGCTCAGGTAGCTAAAGTGCGGATGCGGATCCCCGCCCAGAAAGACCTCGCACGCCTGCACTTCATCTCCCGTATTCCCCCCGACACAGGCGGCGTAGGCAAAGGTCTCCAGACCACCCTGCCGTTCGACGCACATGAGCACGGCGCCCCGAAAGCCGTCGCGGTATTCGATCAGAAATACAACCGGCTGGAGCAGCAGCGTTTCGAGCGGCTGTCCAGCCTTATCGGGGATCTGGGCGATGGCGGCCTCGGCCAGTTGGCGCGACCAGCGACCTGCCCGCGCCGCCTGCCACACTGCCTCGCCCTCCAGACAGGTGACAGCGGCCACGCCCGTCTCACCGCCGGCGCGGCGCTCGACCATACATTGCAGGGTTTCGAGGGCGTGAAAACCATAGCTGTCCAGCCCGCTGTAGCCGATGGCGAGCGCCTCGTGCAGAGGCGCATCGAGTTCGTGTTCGATCCACGGGCTGCGATACCCTACCGGTAGCGATGAGCCGGCCATATAGGGCGCACCGAGTAGGTTCGCCCGGTCATACATCCAATATGCATCGGCCCAGTTGTACGAGAGATGTTTGTCGTTGAAGACGGG
>QEUY01001007.1 GCA_003577365.1 Chloroflexota bacterium
GACCAGCGCCATCTCGGGGTCGCTTTCGGCCATCTGCAGCAGATAGACCAGCCAGGTTTCGGGCAGCGCCGTGACAAAGCGGATGCCTGCATCCTTGATACCCTGATAGACAAGCTTGGAATTTTCACGCGAGACGGTCATGCGGCTATCCTAGTTGCGAGTGCGATGCCTATGGCATCGGCTGCGGACAAACAATCCTGCCATGAAAGCGAGCGTCCATGCCTCTGTCCCTACCCCCCATTGAACTGCCCACGGTCACGCCGGTTCTTGCCCAGGGCCGGCTGCGTCTGCGCGCCCCCCAACCCGGCGACCGCGCCGCCCGCCAACGGATCGGCATCCACGCCGAATTCCGGCGCATGGTGGGGGCCGGCGAGCAGATCAGCGGGCCGATGTCCGCCGAGGCCGCCGGCGGCTGGTATCAAAATCTGGCAGCAGCGCCCTGTGCATGGATCATCGAAGTCGAGGGGCAGTGCATTGGGACAGCGCGCCTACATACGTTTGACCTGCCCAATCGCCGGGCACGCTATGCGGTCGGCATCTTCGACCCGGCCTATTGGGGCCAAGGCTGGGGCACAGCGGCCACGGCGCTGGTGCTGCGCTATGCCTTTGAAACGCTTCGCCTCCATCGCGTGGACCTGCGCGTGCTGGCCTATAACACGCGCGCCATCCGCGCCTATGAGAAGGCCGGGTTTGTGCAGGAAGGGATCGAACGGGAAGGCACGCTGATCAACGGCCGGTGGGAGTCCGACGTCTGGATGAGCATTCTAGAGCAGGAATATGCCGCCCGCGACAGGGGAAGTGGATAGTACGGACACGATATCACGATATGATATCAATATGATATGTCGTGTCCGTACTATCCCTTCTTCCTACGCCACTGCGCCGTTGGTGGCGAGGACGGGCTTCCGCGAACGGAAGATTTGACCGAGTTCCTCGCCCGGCAGCACCGACTCATCCTGATAGAGATAACAGGCGGCGACGCGCTTTTCGTCCATCTGATAGAGCGGCGGCGGCGCTTGTTTGCAGATCTCCATCACATGCGGGCAGCGACCGGCAAACTTGCAGCCGACCTTGGACGCGACCGAGCGGTCCTCGTCGATCCCCACCACTTCCTGCTGGCCCCACTGGCGCTGCAGATCGGGCCAGGGGATCGAGTCGATCAGAAGCTGGGTATAAGGATGCTTTGGCTCGCTGATCACCTTGTCCACGTCGCCCGCCTCCATCACCGACCCGCGATAGAGGATGATGATGTAGTCGCTGACGTGGTAGGCGGTGGTCAGGTCATGGGTGATGTAGAGGATCGTAACGTTCATCTCCCGGTTGAGCTTGTTGATGCTCTCCAGGATGGTGGCGCGCAGCGAGGCATCGACCATCGAGACCGGCTCGTCGGCGATCAGCAGTCGCGGCTGCAGAAGCAGCGCCCGCGCCACGGCAAAACGCTGGCGCTGGCCGCCGCTGAGTTGGTGCGGGAAACGCCCCAAGGTTTCCTCCGGGCGCAGCCCCACGCTGACCAAGGCCTCTTCCATCATGCGCCGTGCCTCGGCTCCCGACTTCGCCAGCCGGAAGTTCTTGATCGGCACCTCCATGATGTGGTCCACCTTGTAAAAGGGATTGTAGACGGCAAACGGGTCTTGGAAAAC
>QEUY01001008.1 GCA_003577365.1 Chloroflexota bacterium
AGCGGGCCTATCCCTTCCACCCCACGGCGTTGACCGCTTTGCCCCATCTCTTTCGCCGTCTGGCCCAAAACGAACGCTCGGCCTTCGCTTATCTGACATCCCACGAACCCTTTGGCTTTCAGGAGTTCCTGCAACAGCACGCGCCACCGTCCAGCATCAGCCTGGCGGATCTGTTCGACTATGTGTTGGCGAATTTTCAGGCTCCCCTGTACACCGCCCGCACCGGCCGCGCCCTCACCGAAACCCAGGAATGGCTGCAAGGCGCCGCTGAGTTGACCGCGACGGAGGCCCGCGTCCTCAAGACCGTTGGCCTGCTCAACTGGCTGAGCCATGTCAGCCACTTGCAGGCCACCGAAACCACGCTATTGGCCGCCCTGACCGCGGCGGACAGCCCCGTCGCCGAGACCACCGCGGCCCTCAAATCCCTGTGCCAGCGATCCATCCTCGTCTACCGCCGCTTCGACCGCAGTTACCGTATCTGGCAGGGGAGCGATGTGGATATCGAAGAACGGCTGGAGGCGGCGCGCCGCCAGTTGACGGGCGCGTTCAGCCTTGCGGAGGCAGTACAACAATATCTGCCCCCTCGGCCTTTGGTGGCGCGGCGGCACAGCCACCGTAATGGCACACTGCGTTTCTTTAAGGTGCGATATCTGGATTGGGCAAGCCACGAGCAGATCAGCCCGGATGAGACCCGGCGCGATGACGGGGCAGCCAATGGTCATGTCTTTGTGTGTCTACCGGCAAACCCGTGGGAGGTTGCCGCCTTTGGCGACTGGGCCCAGGAGCCCGCCACGGCTGCGCGGGCCGATTGGCTGGTCATCGTGGCCGGGCGCACCCTCCGTCTCCATGAGCTGGTTTACGAACTGCGCTGCCTGTACTGGGTGAGGGAGAACACCCCCGCCTTGCGCGATGATATCGTGGCGCGCCGCGAGTTGCGCGAGCGCGTCACCACCATCGAGGCGCTGATCCACGGCGAACTGCCGCAGGCGCTCAGCCTGCACCGGCTGTCGGCGGCGGCAGGCTGCCGCTGGTATTACCAGGGGCAAGAGGTGACCGCGCAAGCTGCTCGTGGCCTGACCACGCTTCTCTCCGTCATCTGTGATCAGCTCTACGCCGAGACGCCGCGCCTCTGGAACGAACTGCTCAATCGGCGCACTCTGTCCAGCCAGGGTGCCGCGGCCCGCCGCAATCTCATTGAAGCCATGCTGAGCCGCGCCGCCTCACCACGCGGCGCGACTGGCGCTATCACTTGCGCAAGACGCTGCGCCGCCCCCAGTTTTGGTTTGGCTTGAGTCTGCTGCTGCCAACCATGATCTGGTACTGGTTTTTCTCATACCGGCCCATCCTGCGCGCCCTACGTCTGGCGGTGGTGCGCTATCAGATTCTCAACCCCGCGGCCAGCAAGTTCGTGGGGCTGGACAACTTCTTTGATCTGTTCGAGCATCCACTCTTTTTCATCTCTGTGAAAAACACCCTGACCTGGGCAGTATTGTCGTTCGTGATGATGATCCCGATCAGCCTGGGGATTGCGGTCTGCCTGGCCAACGTGCGCCACGGGCGTAATCTCTATCAGGGGTTGATCTTTCTGCCTGTCGTGGTGTCATTGGTAGCAGTGCTGCTGATGTTTCGCATGTTGA
>QEUY01001009.1 GCA_003577365.1 Chloroflexota bacterium
AAGTTGAACGAGAGAATGGCGACGACCACAAAGATCGCCGGGATCAACAGCCAGGGCGCAAGCGCCACGGTCTGCAAGTTCTGCGCCTCTTGCAGCAGCACCCCCCAGCTGATCGTGGGCGGGCGCAGCCCTAACCCCAGAAAGGAGAGGCTGGTCTCGCCCAGGATCATGCCTGGAATGGCGAGCGTCAGCGAGGCGATGATATAGCTGAAAAATGAGGGCAGCATGTGGCGCAAGATGATGCGCAGTTCCCCAGCGTTGGTCAGGCGCGCCGCCATGACATAGTCTTCCTCGCGCACGGCCAGAAAACGCCCGCGCACGACGCGCGCCAGCCCGGTCCAGCCGATCAACGAGAGCAGCACCACAATCGCAAAATAACGCTGCATCGAACTCCACTCGCGCGGCAGCGCCGCGCTCAGCCCCATCCACAGCGGGATCGTGGGGATCGAACGCAGAAACTCGATCAGGCGCTGGATGATCAGGTCGGGCACGCCGCCGAAATAGCCGGAGATGCCGCCCATCAAGATGCCGATCACAAAGCTGAGAAAGACGCCGATCAGCCCAATCGAATAGAGCACGCGCGAAAACATGTCGCGGCCCAGGCGGTCGGTGCCCAACAGATGGATGCGCAGCCCGTCGCTGTCGGCCTCGGGGTGCAGCCCAAAGAGGTGCAGGTTCGAATCGAACAGCCCCCACAGCTTGTAGGGGTCGCCTTCGACAAAGAAATAGATGGGCAGGATCACGCCGGGGTCCGGCGCATAGGTGATGGCGTAGGTGGCGGCATCGCGCGTGCGCGCCAGCCCATAGATATAGGGGCGCTGGATGCGCCCGTCGCGCATCCAGTGGATCGGCTGGGGCGGCACAAAGGTGTAGCGCCGCTCGAAGGCGTTGGGGTCATAGGGCGACAGAAACTCGCAAAAGATCGCGACCAAATAGAAGAGCGCGATCACGGCGCTGCCCACCATGGCAAGCCGGTGTTTGCGGAAGCGCCACCACATCAATTGCCACTGCTTCCGGCACGCCTGATTGGAGCTGCGCTTCGGGCACGCTCTGCACGCCTTCGGCGGTTGCGGGTTTGGTGAGCAACGACATGGACGGTCCTTTGAGTCAGCGGGCCTGTAGAACAACAGGCCTCTAGGTCAGTGGGCCTTTGGGCCGCCGGTTTTTGCGCGCAGCGCCTACGCGGCCGGGTTGCCGCCAAAGCGGATGCGCGGGTCGACCCAGACCAGCAGGATATCGGAGATCAACGTCCCGATCACGGTCAAGACACTGAGCAGCATGATAAACGACGCCGCCAAATACATATCCTGCGACAGCAGGGCCTTGAGCAGCAGCGGGCCGGTGGTGGGCAAGCTGAGCACGATCGAGACGATGGTCGTGCCGGAGATCAGCCCCGGCAGCATCCAGCCGATGGTGCTGATGAACGGGCTCATGGCGATGCGGACGGGATATTTGAGCACGACTTTGGTTTCGGAAAGCCCGCTGGCGCGCGCCGACTCGACATAGGGCTGAGGCAGTTCGTCGAGCAGATTGGCGCGCATGGTGCGGATCAACCCCGCAGTCCCCGCCGTGCCGATGATGACCATGGGCACCCAGATGCGCTTCATCACCTCCAGAATTTTGGCCGTCGTCCACGGTTCGCCGATATACTCCGGGCCATACAGCCCCCCCAAGTTGACGCCAAAGGTGCTCCACGCCCACCACAGGATGACCAGCGCCAGCAGAAAGTCGGGGATGCCGACGCCGATAAAGCCGATGAAGGTAAAGATATAGTCGCCCGGTGAATATTGATGGGTGGCCGAATAGATGCCGATCGGCAGCGCCACGACCCAGATAAAGATCGTGCTCAACAGCGAGATCAAGATCGTCAGCCCCAGCCGTTCCATCACCAGGTCTTTGACCGGGCGGTTCCAGTCGAACGACATGCCCATATCGCCGCGCACATAGTTGCTGATCCACTTCCAATAGCGGACGTAGACCGGCTGGTCCAGCCCATAGCGTTGCTTCAACGCCTCTAATTCCGACTGGCTGATGCGCGACCCCTGCTGCTCCAACTGCGCCACATAGCTGCTCAGATAATCGCCCGGCGGCAGTTCGATGATGGCGAAGGAGACCAGCGAGATCAGGATCAACGTCGGGATGGCATAGAGAAACCGGCGCAGAATATAGGCCAGCATAGACACTCCCTGCTCTTACGAATCCGGCCTGGACAGGAGAGACGTCGTTGGCCCTCCTGTCCAGGGAATACCGGCTTAGGGCACATGCGCGCACGCCTCAAGGCATCAGGCGCGGCCGGGTCACCCCGCTACTCGCTACTCGGAGATGAAATACTGCTCGGCCCAGGCGTCTGAGTCGTGCAGCACGCAGTAGTTGACCTCCGGCACATTGTGGATGTTGTTCTTGGCAATACGCACAGTCGGGCCAGGGCCAACCGTCAACACCTCCCACACATTCTCCAGGTCCAGCCGTTCGATCTCGGCCAGGATCTCCAACTGGCGGGCCGAATCCACGGTCACCTTGGCCTCGTC
>QEUY01001010.1 GCA_003577365.1 Chloroflexota bacterium
GCCCCACCGCAAGCAGGATCAACAGGATCAGCCCCGGCGGCGCGGCCAGAAAGGGCGCTGCGCCGGCCAAGGCGGGCAGCCCGCCCAGCGCGATCGCCAGCCCAAAGGCCAGCCCCGCCGCGGTGGCGGGGAGGCGCGGCAGTGACGCCGCCAGCATCGCCACCATGGCCGGTGTGGCCGATTGCAGCAGCGCCACGCCCAGATAGAGCCAGGCGGGCGTCCGGCTGCCCAGGGCGAGCAGCGGGATCGCGGCCAGCAGCGCGGCCAGGGTCCAGCGCCGCCAGCCGAAGCGGTCGGCCAGAAAGCCACCCGCGACCTTGCCCAGCGCCGCGGCCAGCGCCAGCCCGACCAGCACCTCGGTCTGGCCGTCCTGTACATATTGGAAGGCGCTCCAGACCGCCGAGCGCAGCGCGATGGCGGCGAGCAGCGCCATCATGATCCAGTCGTGCGTCTCCAGCGTGTGCTGCGCTTCGGGCTGGCGGGCAGCATAGGGCAGGGGAGGCAGGGCGTGGCGAGCGACGATCCCGGCCAGAGCGAGCAGCGCCAAGGCCAAGGCGGGGCGCGCCGGGACCCCGGCCACGGCTGCGGCTCCACCCAAGGCCAGCCCGATCACCCCCGGCGCGGCAAAAAGGCCAGGACCGCTCGCCTGCTGTGGCGTGACGCACAGCGCCAGACCGCCGCCGCCCACATGGAAGAGCGCCGAGCCAGTCCCCGCCAGCACGACCGCGGCCCAGGCGTCGAACGGGGCGGCCAAGAGCGCCGCGACCATACAGCCCAGCCCGGTCGCGGCGGCGAGGCGCGGGCGCTGCCAGCGGTCGGCCAGCAGCCCGGCCAGCGGCTGTGCGCCAAAGGCGAGCACGTTGTAGATCAGCACCAGGATGCCAAGCTGCGCCAACGGCATCCCATGGGCCAGGTCACCCAGCAGCCAACCGGCTGCGCCGTCGGAGACAGCATGGGCCAGGCCGAGGAGCAGGGGCAGGCGATAGCGATCCCAGTTGCGATCCCAGTTGCGATCCATGTCAGGCTCCTTGGCTCACACGCCAGATCAGCACGGCCACCCAGATCAGTGCATAGCTGGCCGTGTTGACGATCAACGAGGCGCGCCAGTTTTCTTGGCGCGCGGCGCGCTTGAGCAGCATCAAGACCCCTGCCTCGACCAGGATCGAGAGGACGAAGCTCCCGGCATAGAAGATGAGGCCGGGCGACTCTGCGCGCACCAGGTAGACGCTGAACCAGAGAAAACCCAGGATGCCGGAGGCCACGTTGGCGAGCAGCGCGCCCAGAAACGAGCGGCCCAGGCTCGCCCAGCGCAGCCGCCACAGCAGCAGCGTTTCGACCAGCAGAATGAGCGCCGATAGCAGCCCGCCAAAGATCACGCCAAACACAATCAGGATGGCGGGGCCGGCGGCGTCGAGGATGATGCTGTACATGGATGCCTCACAAGAGATAGAAAAATAGCGAGTAGAAAATGGCCTATGAGAGAGCAAACAGCACCGTAGGCGCAGGCCGCCGATAGGCGCTCCCGCCGGTTATGGCGTGATCGACCCTGCCGATTGCCCGGCGCGCAAGAGCTGGCGCACTTCGGCAGCCCTGGCGCAGGCCAAGGCGGCGGCGGCCAGGCGGCGGCAGTCGG
>QEUY01001011.1 GCA_003577365.1 Chloroflexota bacterium
AGGCGCTGGCCGCGGGTCTATCCACGCGCACGCCGCAGCCGCCGGGCGGCAGCTATCAATCCTGGCCGAGCGACGCCGATTTTAGTCTGGACCTCGCCTGGAGCGCGCGGCGCGCCTATAACTTTATGCGCGCCACGGCGGAATGGGGCCGTCCCTATTGGCTCACGGCGCAGGGGCAGAGCTGGCGCGTGGCGCGCGCCCTGGGCTGGGATGGCGGCGCAACGCTGTCCGCGCCGGTGGTCTATCAAGACGGCATCCTGCGCATCCGGTTCAACCCCGGCAGCGTGTCCGCCATCGGCACGGCGTCAGCGCCCTAAGGCCGCCGCGCGGAGCGGCTTTTCTTGGAACGCTATTTATGCTATGATGGCGGCCCCGCCAATCCTATTGGCCCGAACCGTGATTTGCAGCAAGGAGGTACTGATGCGGAAGCTATGGGCCGGTCTGTTTCTGAGTATGCTGCTTCTCCCCAGCTTTGTCTTGCCTTTGCAGGCGGAAGAGCCGCCTAAGCTGGGCGACTGTCCTGCCGGTTTCGACCACTGGCACCGGGTCGGCGAAGCGATGGACGGCGACCACAAGCACGTCGGTTCTGATCTAGACTTGAACGGCGACGGCTGGCTGTGCGGCAAGCATGTCGGGCCAAACGGCAGCATCCATGTTCATGTCGACAACAACGTGCCGTGGAAGTAAACGTCCCGTGGAAGTAAACGTGCCGTGGAAGTAGCGGCAGCCCATCTACTCGCCATTTCACCCAAGTTGTGGTAGATTGGGACAATCTATCTTCGCCCCGGCCTCGGGGCGGGCCGGACGTAGGGGAGGAAAGGGAGCTCACCATGGCAACGCCAGCCGCCGACACGCTTCACAACAGCGCGCCCGCCGGCAACATCACAACCGCCGGCAACGGCGCAGCCATCCATGTCGATCTGGAAGAGATGGGCCGCGCGGCCAAGGCCGCCAGCCGCAAGCTGGCGACGCTGACCACGGCGCAAAAGAACGCGGCGCTGCTCGCCATTGCCGGCGAACTGGAGGCGCAGGCCAGCCAGGTCTTGGCCGCCAACGCGCTCGACGTGGCCGACGGCCGCGCCAAGGGCCTTAGCGGTGCGCTGCTCGACCGGCTGATGCTCAACCCGGCGCGCATCGCCGGGCTGGTGGCAGACACGCGCCGCGTTGTCGACCTGCCCGACCCGGTGGGGGCGGAGTTGGAAAGCCGCCTCCTGCCCAACGGCATCCGTCTCAGCCGCCGCCGCATCCCCATCGGCGTGTTGGGGGTGATCTATGAGGCGCGGCCCAATGTGACGATCGACATCGCCACGCTGGCGCTCAAGACCGGCAACGCCGTGATCTTGCGCGGGGGCAGCGAAACGCTGCGCAGCAACCTGGCGCTGCTCGAGGTCATCCACGCCGCGCTCGAAAAGGTCAACTGCCCGCTGGCCGCGGTGCAGTTGATTGCCAGCCCCGACCGTGCCTGGATCACACAGTTGCTGCGCCTCGACCAATACGTCGACATGATCATCCCGCGCGGCGGCGCGGCGCTGCACAAGCTCGCCAAAGAGCAGAGCACGATCCCGGTCATCACCGGTGGCATCGGCATCTGCCATCTCTATGTGGACGAGAGCGCCGACCTGGCGCGATC
>QEUY01001012.1 GCA_003577365.1 Chloroflexota bacterium
CGCCGTGCCGGCGATGGTCTTTGCAGAGAAGTATCTGGTGTCGGGCGCGCAGCCTTATCCTGTGTTGGTGGAGGTGACCGAACGAGTGCGCGCGCTGCAGGCCGAGGAATCGGCCTAGCGCAGTTGGTCCAGCGCGCTGCCGAGATCGCTCGCAAGCTCCCGCATAGGGAAACCTGCACCCCCTGCCCTGTCGCTGAGCGGCGCGGGCAGGGGGTGTTGATTTAACTGGGCAGTTTGACCTTGACTGCGGCGTGCAGCGCATCCAGCATATCTTGGATGCGGGTGAACTTGACGCGAGGTTTGCCCAAAGGGACGCCGTTGGCCATCTCCAACTGGTCGAGGATGCGCCAGCCTTCAATCGTGACAAAGGTCAGTTTGCGTTCCTCCAACAACCCTTCGATGGCGGCGGGGTCTGGCTCTGGGGCAGGCGTGAGCGAGGGGACATCCGCCAGGGCACGCTCGACGGTTTCGGCGGCGTCGGGCTTGTTGGTGCCGATGATGCCGCTGGGGCCGCGCTTGGCCCAGCCGACCACATATTCGCCGGGGATGGGCTGTCCGGTTGCAGGGTCAACGACGCGTCCGTCGATGTTGGGGATCGTGCCAGTGCGTGTGTCGTAGGGGACATTCTCCAGGGCGATGCCCTTATAGCCAACGGAGCGCAGCACAAGGCAGGCCGGAAGCGTGTAATATTCGCCTGTGCCATGGGCGCTGAGATAGCCGTCGCTGCTGGCGCGCAGTTCGTTGCGCTCGATGCGCACAGCCTGCACCCGGCCATCGGCATCGCCGATCAACTCGACGGGAGAGGCGAGAAATTCAAAATGGACGCGGCGCGGTTTGCCGGTGGACGGTTGCGCGGCAAACTCCTGGAGGATGGCGAGATCCTTCTGGGCGGCGCTGTCGCCGGCGATCTCCTTGGCGCTCAGCGGGTCGAGTTCGAGGTCGGCGGGGTTCACGACAGGCTCTGCCGCGGCCAACTCGCCAAACTCTTTGATTTCGGCAGGGGTGAATTTGACCTGCGCTGGGCCGCGGCGCGAGAGCACGTAGATGTCCGTCACTTTGCTGCCGGCCAGCACCTCCAGGGCGTGGTCGGCGATGTCGGTGCTGTGCAGTTCGTCGACGGTTTTGGCGAGAATGCGCGCCACGTCCATCGCCACATTGCCCACGCCGACGACGATGGCCGTGGTGCAGTCCAGGTTGACCTCCAGATCGACAAAATCGGGGTGCCCATTGTACCAGGCGACGAACTCGGTGGCAGAGAGGCTGCCCTGCAGATCCTCGCCGGGGATGTTCAGTTTGCGGTCGGACTGGGCGCCCACCGCATAGATGATCTGGTCGTAGTGCTGGCGCAGATCGGCGTGGGTCAGATCGGTACCAAAATCGATATTGCCAAAGAAGCGGAAGCGCGGATCCGAGGCCGTGCGGTCGTAGACTTTGGTCACCGATTTGATCTTCTGGTGGTCGGGCGCGACGCCGTAGCGAACGAGGCCAAACGGGGTGGGCAGCCGGTCATACATGTCGACCAGGACATGAATGCGGTCTTGCTGCAATAGGGAACCAGCAGCGTAGAAGCCTGAGGGGCCGGCTCCGATGATGGCGACGCGTAGTGGCCGCTGTTCCGAACCTAGCTCT
>QEUY01000031.1 GCA_003577365.1 Chloroflexota bacterium
GAGATAGCTGGTAAAGGGGCGTGGCCGTTCATCGCGCGCGATCCGCCGTTCATTGGCGGCCTGCAGCGGCGCACGCGTGCCCGAGCCGGAGTGGCAGCAATCCAAGATCACCAGCACATGCGCCCCCTGTGCGCCCGCCGCGGCGATCAGCTGCGCCAACTCCTTATCGGCCAAGTCCCACCCGCCCGGCGTGCGGCTGTCCCAGCAGACCAGCGTCTCGTCCAGCCCGTCGGGTTCGTCGGGGCGCAGCTCCGGCGGCGTGACCGCCTGCGAGCCGTGCCCGCTGAAAAAGAAGAAGACGACATCCCCAGCGCGCGCCGGGCCGAGACGGCCAAAGGCGGCGACGATTGCGTCGCGGCCGGCCTGGCTGTCCGTCAGCGTCTGGAGCTGCAGGTCAAAACGCTCCTGCGCCGTGCGCGCCCGCAGATAGCGTTCCATGCGCGTCACATCGTTGACGCACCCTGCCAGCCGGTGGCGCGGGTCGGGATAATCGTTGATGCCGACTAACAGTGCATAGAGGCATGGGGACACAGGCCACCTCCCGCTCAGGCGTCACACAGCACGGTTCACGCGGCGCGGCGAGAATGGCGGACAGGGAGGATGTAGGGGCGAGGCCGCCATTCCGATCAACGCATTGGCGGGCCAAATTCAGCCATCAACGGCTGGGAGATTTCTATCTCTAGTGTAGTCCTGACACGCAGCGATTGCAAGAGGGTCGCGCCATGTTACAGGATTTTGGGGGGCCGAACCACACAACCGCCGGGCCGGCAGCATGTACCGCGCCGGGCAGACCGAACCCGCCAAAACAGAACCGCCGTCCACGTTGCGTAGCGGCGGTTCTTTGCATCTCTTTGGCTGGGGGACAGGGATTCGAACCCCAACTATCTGATCCAGAGTCAGACGTTCTGCCGATTAAACTATCCCCCAGCGGCAATGCCTATACTCTACCACATATGACCGCTGCAGGCAAACCGCGCCCCCTGGCGCAGCACCTTACACCCGCTCCCCCGCTACACGCGCTCCCCCACATAGGCGCGCAAGGCTTGGATCGCATTGTCCAGCCGCGCCAGGCTCTCTGCCCGGCCCAAGACTTCGATGCTCTCAAACAGCGGCGGTGACACCGTCCGCCCGGTGATCGCCACGCGGAAAGGCGCAAAAAAGCTGCCCACTTTTACCCCCGCTTCCTCTGCCGCAGCCCGAAAACGCTCCTCCAGCAGCGGCGCGCTAAACGGCTCGACTGTCGCCAACAAGTCACGCCCGCGCACCAGCACATCCAGGCTCTGCCGCGCATCCAGCCCCTTGCCGATCAACAGCGTCGGGTCGGGATAGGTGATCTCGCTCGCCTCTTTAAAGGCCCAATCGATCTTATCCGCTGCCTCGGTCAGCAGCTTGATGCGCTCTTGCACCAGCGGCACTAGTTTCGCCAAACGCTCGCTGCGGCGCAGCGCCTCCTCGTCGATGCCCAACTGCCGCGACAGAAACGGGATCAGCCGCTCCGTCAATTCCTCCGGGTCTAACTCGCGGATATAGACCCCGTTGAGCCATTCCAGCTTAGGGTAGGGCAGCGCCGCCGCGGTCGGGTTGATGTCCTTGACGTCAAAGCGTGCGATCGCCTGCTCGCGGGTAAAGACCTCCTGCTCCGGGTCATAATTCCAGCCGACATTGGTCAGGAAGTTAAACATGGCCTCCGGCAAATAGCCTGCCTCCACAAACTCGTGCACCAAGGCCAAATATTCCTTTCCGGCCACCACCGTCTTGCGTTTGCTCATCTTGCCCTTGCCGCTGGGGTCCAAGATCACCGGCAGATGGATCAACACCGGCAGCTCCCAGCCAAAGGCATCGGCGATCAGCTTATGCAGCGGCGCCGACGAAATCCACTCCTCCCCGCGCAGCACATGTGTGATCTGCATCAGATGGTCGTCGATCACAACCGCCAGGTGATAGGTCGGCATCCCATCGCTCTTAAGCAGTACCGGGTCAAGCACCGTCGTATTCTCCACCGCAATCGGGCCGCGGATCAGATCATGCACCACGGTCGTGCCCTCCAGGGGCGCGGCCAGCCGCACCACCGAAGGACGGCCCGACGCTGCCAGCGCCGCGCGCTCCTCGGCAGAGATATTGCGGTGACGGCGGTTGTAGCCTTGCGGCTGCCCCTTGGCGCGCTGCTCCTCGCGCATGGCCTCCAATTCCTCTGGCGTGCAATAGCAGCGATAGGCATGGCCCGAAGCGATCAGCTGCTCGGCATAGTGCGCGTAGATCGGCTGGCGCTCGCTTTGCACATAGGGGCCATACGGCCCACCGACGTCGGGGCCTTCGTCCCAATCCAGCCCCAGCCAGCGCAGCCCGGCCATCAGATCGGCCAGGCTCTCCGGATTGTAGCGCTTTTGGTCGGTGTCTTCGATGCGCAAGATGAACTGGCCGCCCGTATGCCGGGCGTAGAGCCAGTCAAACAAGGCCGTGCGTAGGCCGCCAAGATGCAAAAACCCTGTGGGGCTGGGCGCAAAACGCACCCGCGCCGGTTTGGTTGTCTCACCCATCATCGCCATTCCTTCTCATGCCGCGTGCCATCGCACACGCCGGTGTGACCCACAACAGAGCTAGGCTACCATAGCTGCTCTACACCGTCAATTGCATCCGTCACAAGTCACAAGGTCACAAGGTCGCCATCGTGCCCAGTCCACCCGCGCGCCTCAGCCCAGCCCCGCGTCGATCTGCTCACGCACCTGCTGGGTCAAACGCGCAAATTCGGGCGTGCCCAACAGCGCCAGGTCGCGCGGCCTGGGCAGATCGATGGACACCTGCGCCACCAATCGGCCTGGGCTTTTGCTCAAAACCAGCACGCGGTCGGCCAAAAAGACCGCCTCGCCAATGCTGTGGGTCACCAGCACCGCGGTCTGCGCGTGCCGTTCATACAGCCGCAGCAGTTCCACATTCAACCGCTCGCGCGTCAGCGCGTCCAGCGCGCCAAAAGGCTCGTCCATCAGCAGCAGCCGCGGCTCCTGCAAGAGCGTACGCGCCAGCACCACGCGCTGCGCCATCCCCCCCGAAAGCTGCTTAGGATAGACCTCCTCAAACCCCTCCAGCCCCACCAGGCGCAGCAGCCGCAGCGCCTGCCGCCGCGCCGCCTCGTCTACATGGCCGCGCTGCACCTCCACCGGCAGCAGCACATTGTCCACCACCGTGCGCCACGGCATCAGGTTGGTGCGTTGAAAGACAAACCCAATCGCAGGGTTGGGCGCTACCACCGGCTCCCCGGCAAAAAAGACGCTGCCGCCGTCCGCCGCGGCCAGCCCGCCGAGGATGCGCAGGAGGGTGCTCTTGCCGCTGCCGCTGGGGCCAACCAGACAGACGAACTCGCCGTCCGCCACCGCAAAGCTGATCTCCTGCAGGGCATGCACCGGCCGCGGCCCGGCGACAAAAGACTTGCTGACCCTCTCCACCACCAGCAGCGGCTGGCCGCCGCCCGCCAGCGGCGCGGGCGCGCCCGCCTCCGTCATCAGTGGGGTCATGGCAGATACTCGTTGCTAAACAGCTCCTCCGCCGGCGCCACGGTCTCGGCCAGGCCGATGCGTACCATGAACTCCGCCGCCGCCTGCCAATCTTCAAGGCGCGATGCGCCGGGCTGCGCGCCCGCTTCGGTCTGCCAAAAGCCCAGTGTGGCGTCAAACACAGCGCGGTTGACCGCCTCATTCTCGCCGCCTGCTTCGGGCACAGCCTCCAGCGCAATCGCAAACGCCTCATCCGGATGCGCCAGCGTGTAGTCGACCGCGCGCAGCGACGCAGCCACCACCCGGCGCACCAGTTCCGGATCGTTTGCCAGCGTCGTCTCATTGGTCACCAGCCCGTTCGATGGCATCCGCAGATAGTCGCCTACCTCCAGCGTCGTGATCTCCTCCCCCTGCAGGCGCAGCACTACCGGCCCGTTGGCGCTGTAGTCCATCGCCGCATCGACCGTGCCCTCGCTCACCGCCGCCGCCTGCGTGAAGCCGATGCTCTCGGTCTGCACATCGGCTTCACGCAACCCGCCGGCCTCCAACAGCCCACGATAGCCGACATAGGTCGCGCCAAAGGGGCCGGGGATGCCCACCCGCTTGCCCGCCAAATCTTGCGGCGCGTGGATGCCCGCGCTCGCCTTGGCAAAGAGCGCCACCGGATAGCGGGTGTACCAGGTCATCACATAGCGCACCGGCAGCCCTTGGCCGCGGCCCAAGATCACCTGGTCGCCGCTGCCGATCATAAAGGGTAGTTCGCCCGTGCCCACCAGCTTGAGATAATCATTCTCAAACCCATAGTCCAGGCTGACGTCCAGCCCCTCCTCGGCAAAAAAGCCCTTGGCGATCCCCACATAAAATGAGGCAAACTGAACGCTGGGGATATACCCCACCCCAATACGCACCGGCGTCAGCTCCGGCTGCGCGGCGGCCTCCGCTGCCGAGAGAGAGGGGGTCGCAGGCTGTGGCGCGACCGGCTGGCACGCGGCGAGCAGCCCCGCCAGTAGACTCCACACCCCAATCCAGAACCCGATCCGGCGCAGCCATCCCTGTCGATTGATCACTCGATTCATCGCTTCGCTCATTTCATTGGGCGCGCCGCCGACGATGGTTCAGCGCAGCGCGCAGAAGGATCAACGCTGCCAGCGCAGCAGCATCGTTTCAAACCAAGCCACCACCAGATAAAGCGCCTGGGCAATGGCGATCAGGCTGAGCACCGCCACAAACATCAGCGGCGTATCCAGCACACCGCGCGCCAGATTGATCAAGAAGCCCAGCCCCACATCGGCCCCGGCAAACTCACCGACGACCGCCCCCACCAGCGACAGGATCACACTCAGCTTTAGCCCGCCGAAGATCACCGGCAGCGCCGCGGGCAGCTCCAGCAGCCAAAAGGTCTGCCACGGCCCGGCGCGCAGGCTGCGCATCAGGTCGCGCAGGTCCTCGTCCACGTTGCGCACGCCGACAATGGTCGAGACCAGCGTCGGGAAAAAGGTGATCAGCGCGCAGACCAACACCTTGCTGGTCAGCCCGCTGCCAAACCAGATCACCAGCAGCGGTGCAACCGCCACAATCGGGACGCTCTGGCTGGCCACGATGTAAGGCGCGGCCAAGCGTTCGACGATGCGGTGTTTGCCCAGAAAATAGCCCAAGACAAACGCCAGCCCCAGCCCCAATGCCAACCCCAGCGCCACCTCCACCAGCGTGACCTGCGCGTGGCGCAGCAGCGTGCCGTCGGCCCACACACTCAAAAACTTGCGCCCCACCACCGCTGGGCCGGGCAGAATAAAAGGCGGATAGCCGCCCCACACCACCAGCCCATGCCAGCCGAGGATCCCCAGCGCCACCACAACCAGCATCGACAGCCGCTCCCAATGATGCGCCCATCCGCCCCACGGCCACGCGCGGCGCGCCCCGGCGGGGATGGAAAAGGATCGGTTCGTATCGGTTGCCACAACGCACCTCTGTTTCATCTTACTATCCGGCAGTCGCTGCCCGGCCTGGGCGCGGCTGCCCAATAAAAAGCTCCGAATGACGGCGAAGTCCTTCGGAGCCAATGGGATGGGCAAACAACACGGCGCGCCAGGGCAAAACCCCTGCCCGGCTGGATCGAGGATCCAACCCAGCGGTCAGCTGCCCACCGTTTCGCCATACGCCTGCCTAAAAAATACCCGGAGTCGAATGACTCCGGGACGGCTGGGCTGCACGGCGAAACGGCGCGCCCACTCTTGCGGGGGCGCGCAGCGCCCACAATGCATCCTTCTTTCATCCGGACTCTACCGTCGGCGTCGGAATCGCAGGCTTCCCTGCTCACCGCACTCATGCCGGCCCATGGCTGGGCCAACTCGCGGGCTGACCGTTCATTGAGGAACAGATCACCGCCGGTCGGGAATTGAACCGCCGCCCAAACATCCACAAGCGGCCCTCACCCTGCCCCGAAGGTTATCGTGCGCGATCTTCAATTGTGCCTATCAGTATACGCGCAGGTTGCGCCGCGGTCAAGCGGGCGGCATCATCTCTGGGGGCAGCGAGAGAAGAGGGCTTGCACTGTGCGCGGGCAGCGGCAGGGCCGGCGCAGGCGCTTCCAGATGGCGCTCGATGATCCCCTGCAGCACCTGCACCGTGCGATCCATATCGCTGATGCCGTCAACGCCGATGCGCTTATGGTCGAGGTAACCGCCGCGGCCTGTGTGGCCGACATCGCCCATATCGACCTCGGTCACCCGCCCCTGGCGTTTGGCCCGATTCCAATCCGATGCCACCGACATAGGCCAGCGCCCCGGCGCAAGATAGCCGTAGCGATGCACACGGTCTCGCTTGCCCTGCAGATGATAGACATGGTCGGCAGCCATCAGGCTGGGGTCACTGGCAAAGACGCCGCCCAGCGAAACAATGTAGACCGGCGACTGTAGCCACTCTTTCAAATAGATCACCGGCCCCACGGCCAACTGGCCCGCGCCACTGTACCCCATGACAAAGACCGGCTTATGCGCCGCCAGGTCATAGTGATAGCGCAGCAGCCCGTGCAGCATCACATCGGCCAGCGCCTGGTTATACATCGGGCCATAGCGCCGGTCAGCGGAGATCATGATCTGCCAGATGTTGCGCAGGTTGATCAAATAGCCTGCCAGCTTGGGGCCGTGCAGTTTGCGCTGCAACGCCCAGCGCCAAAGGCGCGCAAAAAACGGCTGGCCGGTCAACGGCAAATTGTTCACCGAATAGGGGAACAGGTCGTCGATGATCACCAGCCGCGGCATCGCAGCACCCAGCCGCCGCAGAAATTCCTGCTCGCGGTAGCTCAGCGTCTCGCCGGTCGCCTTGCCCACGCCCGACATAAAGATCAGATAGGCATCAGGGTTGCTGTGGGCAGCGCGTGCCTCATGGCCCGGCGCGACCCCGCCGTCATAGATTTTGTCGCCAAACCACCCGGCCCACCACCCCATCACCTCAAACGGCGACAGCGCGGCCCAGACAAAAATGCCAATCACGATCAGGCCCAGGTAGGTTAGCAGGTCTGCCAACGACTGCAACATAGTCCAATCCACGCCGTGATCTTATATACACGGCCATCCACGGTCATCCAAATGCGCGGCGGCCTAACGCTCGCGGTTGATGCGCCGCTGCCGCCACTGCTCCACATTGTGTATCCACGCCGGGCGCCGCCGCAGCCAGCTCATATCGGCAGGTTTATAGCGCAGCGGCACACCCGCCGCGCGCTGTTCGATCCAGCGGCCCAGCGCCACCACCGGACGCCCCAGCGTATAGCGCCACGCCTGCAAGAGCAGCCACCCCAGCCCCCCCGCCAGCGCCGCCTGCCAGGTCTCCAACCCCAGCCCGGAGCGCACGGCCACCAGAATCGCCAGCAGGCTCCACAGCGAAAGCAGCACCCGAAATGGGCTGCCAAAAAAGGGCGTCAGTTCAAAAAAGGTCAGGATCTGGGGCGCATAGGCCAGCCCCACGGCGGCGGCCACCGCCGCCCAGCCGACAGCGCGGCCAAAAGCATAGACACCCACCAGCCAAACACTGGCCGTCCACAGCACATAGCCCACCATATAGGCGACCACCGACGCCAGCACGGCCAAGATAAAGCGGCGCGGGCGCACATGGTTGATAAACAGCACCAGGCTTTGGCCGAAAGCTTCGGACAGCCCCGCCAGCCCCACCACCGCCAGGGCAATCCACAGCCCATTGGGCGAGCGCTGGATGGTGACAAAGATCGACTCGCGCAGCATCAACGCTTGGCGGATGGTCTCACCCAGGGACGGGAGTTCATTGGTCAGCATACACCATCATTATACACAGCGCCCGCCCTCCTGCCAGAACAACTCTTGGCCCGCGCCGGAGATCGCCCGCGCGAGGGCATCTCCAGCGCCACGGCCTGGCGACGTTGCCCGTTCACGCCCTCTGCGCTATACTGACGGGGTTCGCCATCCTGAATCCGGCGCTTGGCGCGCCCTGCGCGACCTGGCCTTTGTTGCGCTCTTGGTTGGTAGCCAAACGACCTATGTCCCTAGAACCGATCCTTCACAAACTCGCGATGCTGGCCGGCGCGGCCATGGTGATGGGAGGGCTTGCCCTCGGCGCATGGACGCTCACCCTGCTGCCGTCGCTCTCGGCGCCGGCAGGCGAAACCGCCGTCGCCGCGGCCATCCCTGCCTCGCCGCTCCCGGCTGCGCCTGTCTCGCCCCTGCCCGCCGCAGCCGCTGCGCCCGCAGCCGTGCTTGAATCGCCGCTTGAAACGGGAACAGAGATGGCGATCGGGCTGGCGGGCGGGCTGCCCGCCCCCCTGGCCGCCGCAGCCAATGACCTCCGCTTGACCCATGTGGGGGTGACAGCCGTCCCTGCCGCCTCGCCCCAGGCCTCGGTGATCCTCAATTGGGACGAAACGGGCGGCGAAGTCGCCTATCGCCAGTTCTTTGCCGCGGCCACCCGCTTCGACACCATCGACCTGTCGCTGCGCATGCGCAGCATCCAACAGGCCTGGGCCGGTGGGGGCCGTGCCTTCCGCAGCGTCGCCATCCTCGACGGGACCCTACCCGCCCTGCAGCAGATCCTGGGCGAGCCGGGGCCGGCTGTGACGACCTACGCCACGACCGAAGCGTTGATCGACGGCGTCTGGGGCGACACGCGCATCCTGGCGCTCGTCCCGTTTGATCTGCTCTCGCCGCGCCTGGCGGTCTACACCGTCGACGGGCAGACACCGGTGGAGAATGCCGCCAAGTTCAACCCCACGGCCTATCCCCTCGTCGCGACCGTCTATGCTCACCCCGGCCCAGCCGCGACTGGCCAATCCGTGGCCGCGGCCCTGGACCTGCTGCCGCGCGCCAATCGCGATTCCAGCCGCCTGACGGTGGTCGCCATGACCGGCGTCACTGCCATGGTGCGCCTGACCGCCGAACAGATGGATCGCCAAGGCTATGATTGGCCGGCGCAAATCGTCGGCCCCGAGCTGGCCGCCGCCGACATCACGGCCATCAGCAACGAAGTCCCCTTTGTGCCGGGCTGTGAGACCAACACCGATCGCGATAACCTGGTCTTTTGCAGCAAGCCCGAATATATGGCGACCCTCGAAGCGTCCGGCGCCGACATCGTCGGGCTGACGGGCAACCATCAAAACGACTATGGGCTGGAGAACGCCCTCACCTCATTGGCGATCTACGCCGAGGCCGGGCTGCCCGTCTATGGCGGCGGCGTAGATCGCGACAGCGCCTTTGCCCCGCTCTATGTAGAGCACAACGGCAACCGCCTGGCCTTTCTGGGGGCCAACAGCTACGGCCCGCCCTCGGCCTGGGCCACCGACTCATCGCCGGGCAGCGCGCCCTTTGACCTGGCGATCATGTCCGCCACGATCCGCGCCATCAAGGAACAGCACGACGCCGACGTGGTGCTGGCCGAGCTACAGTATCAAGAGAGCTACGATGTCCAGCCGCTGGTCGATCAGCAGCTTGATTTCTCGGCCTTGGTGCGCGCCGGGGCCGATATCGTCACCGGCGTGCAGAGCCACGTCCCGCAAGGGCTTGAATTCCTCGACGATAAGCTGATCCTCTATGGCCTGGGCAATCTCTATTTCGACCAGATGTGGGACGAGGCCACGCGCGAAGGGCTGATCGTCAAACACACCATCTACGCCGGGCGGCATATCAGCACGCAACTGATGCCCACGCTGCTGCAAGAGTACGGGCAGCCCCACTGGGCCGGCCCGGAACGCCGCGCCGCCATCCTGGCCAAAGTCTTTGGGGCAAGCACTTGGCAATAACTACCGAGGCCCGAATTTCTTGCCGGAGCCGAACGTTTTCCGTATACTGAGGCAACTTTCGTCCCGTTTGAGGAGCAGGAGCAAGAGGTCAATGTCCAAGAGTATCAGCAGCACGCGCGCCGCGCGTTCACGCAGCAAGGGCCAGAACAACGCCATCGGCATCTGGATCGTCGGCATTGCCGCCGCCATCGTTCTGCTCGTGGTGCTGGCGGTCGCGCTCAACAGCCGCCAATCCGCCGTCGCCGTGCAGGCGCCCGATGTACAGGCCGACTGGCTGAACCGCAACGTCATGGGCGACCCCAACGCGCCGGTGACCGTCTATCTATGGGAAGATTTCCTCTGCCCGGCCTGCCGCCAGTGGACGGCCAGCGTCGAGCCGCAACTGGTCGAGGAATATGTCAAGCCGGGCAAGGTCAAGCTGGAGTTCCGCCAGTTCCCGCTGTCGGGCCATGCGCCGGGGTCGAACATGGCGGCGATGGCCAGCCTGTGCGCCGCCGATCAAAACGCCTTCTGGACCTATCACAGCCGGCTGTTTGCGGCCCAGGATCGCGGCCAGCCGGGCTATGTGCTCGACGCGCTGGTGCAATATGCCGACGAGCTGGGGCTGGACAGCCGGGCTTTTCTGCAGTGCATGAGCAGCCAGCAATATCGCGACGAGGTTGCGGCGTCGGCCAACGAGGCGCTGACCCTGGGGCTGAACGCCACCCCCTCGATTCTGGTCGGCGATGCGCTGATGACCAACCCCTTCGATTATAATGAGTTGAAGGCGGCCATCGACAGCCAGTTGGCGGCCTCAGGCAATTAGGCTCCTGCCGTGTATGTTGCGGCGTGGTGTGGAAAGGCTGTAGCTGTTTCGTCCATGCATCTGTTGAATCTTACCCTGCGCCTTGGCCGGATGTTGTATCGGGCGGCGCTGCTGGTTTTCGTCTTGCTTGGCGGCCTGCTCCTCTGGGGCGCGCCGCTGTCTGCACAGTCGGGCATCACCTCGCCCGCCACCGGCGCAGCGATCAGCGGTGATGTGCCCATCTTTGGCACCGCCGTGATCGAGCCGTTTCAAAAATATGAGCTTCACTACAAGATGGAGCCAAGCGGCGACGACGCCTATATCTACTTCTATGGCAACACCGTGCCGGTCAATAACGGGCAGTTGGGCGTCTGGCAGGCGGGCGGGCTGCCCCCCGGCATCTACAGCTTGCGGCTGCGTGTGGTCAAAAATGACGGCAACTATGCCGAATACTACACGCATAACCTGAGCGTCAACCAGTCTGACGCCACGCCCACGCTCGAGCCGACGCCGACGCCTTCAGAAGAGACGCCAACGCCGATCCCGACCATGACCTTTACGCCCGCCCCGCAGCCGACACCGGTTGTGGGAGAGGTAGCGCAGCCGCCCTTGGGGGGCGACGCCGCGCAGCCGGCAGCCACACCGGCCCAGGTCGCCGCCGTAGCCCCCGACGCCAATGCTGCGGCAGGGACGACCACGGCCCCTGCGCCCGCCGATGCGGCCACCAGCGCGACCAACACCCTGACCTTGGCAGAGGTGACCACGCGCACTGGCGGCGAAGGCAGCGGTAGCATCACGCGCGAGTTGGGCGAGGCCTTGTCGCTGAACCGGCTGCGCACCCAGTTCTTCAATGGGGTGCGCTTTACGGCGGCCCTGTTCTTTGGCGTGGTGGCGATCTACGCCGGCAAACGCCTTTTTGACTGGGTCTGGAAGCAGTACAGCTAACGACCCAGCGCCGCGCGGCGACGGCACGCGCCTATCTAGCCTGCCGTCGACAATCCAACCGCAAACCCCTTCGTGAGGGCAAGGGCCACTTTGGGGCGCGCTTGCCTTTTGTGCGTTTCACTGGCTTCCACCGTGAGGCCCCTGTGGTGAGGTCCCTGCGCTGACCTATGTCGAACATCAAACTGATCGTCGGGCTGGGCAACCCTGGCCCGCGCTATGCCCGCAACCGCCACAATATCGGCTTCCAGTGCATCGACCTGTTCGCGCGGCGCCACCATGTCGAAATGAACCGGATCCAACTGCGCGCCGCCATCGGCGACGGCTGGGTCAGCCGCCGCGACGAGCGCCGCAAGATGATCCTCGCCAAGCCGCTCACCTATATGAACGCCAGCGGCGAAGCCATCGGCCCGCTCATGCGCTTTTATCAGCTCGAACCCGACGACCTGATCGTGGTACACGACGACATCGACCTGGCCGCGGCCACGCTGCGGCTGCGGCGCAACGGCGGCTCCGGCGGGCAAAACGGCATCAAATCCATCATCCAGCATGTGGGCAGCCAAGACTTCCATCGCGTGCGCGTCGGCATCGGGCGTCCGCCAGGA
>QEUY01000032.1 GCA_003577365.1 Chloroflexota bacterium
GTGGCTGTGGAAGCTGCGGCGCAGCAATATCACCTTCCGCGTCTATCGCCGCGACCTGATCGAAGAAAACCGCTGGCGCGCCTCGCGCTATGGGCTGGATGGCAAGATGATCGACTTTGGCAAGACGCAGGAAGTCCCCACGCGCCAGTTGATCCGCGAGCTGTTGGAGTTGGTGGCCGAGGAGGTGGACGAATTGGGAATCGCGGCCTATCTGGAGCCGATCGAGCGCATGCTGGCCTTGGGAACCAGCGCCGACCGCCAACTGCGCGTCTATGACAGCACCGACGGCGACCTGCGCGCCGTGGTCGATCACCTCATCGCCGAGAGCAAAGAGGGGCTGGAGATATAGAGATTCACCGCAAAGATTCACCGCAAAGATTCACCGCAAAGACGCAAAGGTCACGGAGAAGAAGGGAGTGGGAAGTAGGAAGTGAGAGCAAATGGAGACCGCTGTCAGGCGGTGCGGGGTTTGTCCACAAGCCGCCACCGGGCGCGTGTCAGCACAAAGCTGTAGCCGATAAACCGGATTGGCGTACCGTCGGGCGCGCAGCGAAATGAGCTGATGCTCTCGCCGGTTCGCTGGAATCCCAGCCGCTCCAGCAAGCGGCAAGAGGCGAGATTTGCCGCCGCCGTGCCGGACACGATCTGCCGAGCCTGTAGCCGCTCGAAGGCATAGGCCAGCACGGCGCGGCAAGCCTCGGTGGCATAGCCTTGACCGTGATAGTCAAAGTTGAAGATATAGCCGAGGGAAAACGCCGGCCCGGCAGCGATCTCCTCGGCCTGTGATTCTGGGGTGAGCGCCACCAAGCCGATGCAGCGGTCTGTCTCCTTCAGACAGACGGCGAGATAGCTGTCGCCGCGTACAAACCACTGCATGACCTGTCTGATCGCCTCCGGCGATAGCGGCCAAGGCTGGTCATAGACGGCCAAGCCGGAGGCCTCATATTGGCCGATCAGTTCGTGCAGCGCTTCCCAATCGGCGCTGCGGAAATTCCGGATCGCCAGGCGCGCCGTCTCCAAGCTAACCATCGCCCTGCCTCCTTGCGGCTCATACCGCCGTCAAATGGGTTCGGCCTCTTCCTTGACCCGAGTATTCTGAGTATCCTCGGCGGTTGATCCGCCGATCGCTTCCAACTTTCCCTCTGGGCCTTGCGCCCTTAGCGGCTCTACGCCGGGCATGGCTTTCGTCTGCCCAATGCGCCCAGCCGGCGCAAAAGCCGTGGCGACCAGCCCCAGCGCGGCGGCGATAAAGGCCAACCAGAAGACCCCTTCGATTGAGACCGCCAGTGCCGCGCGGATCGTGTCCATCAGCGCCGCCGGAAGCTCCGCCCCGCCTTCGCCGCCGATCAAGCTGTCCATCGGCACAGTGCCGGGGTCAATGCCCGCCGCCACCAGCGCATTCGCCAACCGCATGGTCAGAAAAACGCCCATCACGCTCACGCCCAGTGTGCCGCCCATGCTGCGGCTAAACTGGAGCGTAGACGTTGCCGTGCCCAGATCGCGCTTCTGCACCGCGCTCTGCACTGCGATCAAAAAGGACGGCACGGAAAGCCCCATACCGATCCCCATCATCCCCAGATAGACCATCATCTCCCAGCGCCGTGCGTCGCTGCCGATCTGCGAGATCAGAAATGACCCTAGCGTCAGGCTGACCATGCCCACCAGCGCGATCGTGCGGTAGCCGCGCGTCAGCAGCAGCCGGCTGCCGATGATCGAACCGACCACCCACGCCAGCATCATCGGCGTCAGCGTGGACCCCGCTTCGGTGGCCGATGTGCCCAGCACTGCCTGGACAAAGAGCGGCACAAACGACAGGCTGCCAAACATGGCCCACCCGGCCAAGATGCCGTGCAGCGTCGCCGTGGCAAAGAGCCGCTCCTTAAAAAGGTAGAGCGGCAGCACGGGGTTGGCGCTGCGCCGCTCCACAAAGTAGAGCGCGATAAACAGCGCCACCGCCGCCCCCACCAGCAGCAACCCGCGCGGCCGGTCCAGCTCTGCCAGCCCCAACAGCAACACGACCACGCCGCTCATCAACAGCGCCGCGCCGGCATAGTCGACCGAGACGGTATGGCGCTCGCCGCGCCGCTTCCAGGCCAGCCAGACCAAGACCAGCGCCAGCGTGCCGGGCAACACATTGACATAGAAGACCCAGTGCCACGACAGGTTGTCCACAATAAAGCCGCCCAACAACGGCCCGACAATCGACGACACCCCCCACACGCCCGAAAACCAGCCCTGCATGCGCGCCCGCTGCTCAAAGGTAAAGATATCGCCGATGATGATAAAGGCCAGCGGCATCACCCCGCCCGCACCGATACCCTGGACGGCGCGGAAAAAGACCAGTTGCTCCATCGTGCCCGCCAGACCGCACAACACCGACCCCACCAGAAAGATCGCCATGGCGATGGCGTAGATATTGCGCCGCCCGTAGATGTCCGACAGCTTGCCATAGACCGGCACCGTGCAGGTCGAGGTGAGCATATAGGCTGAAAAGGCCCAGCTATAGATCGACAGCCCGCCCAGTTGCGCCACAATCGTGGGCATGGCGGTGGCGATCACCGTGCTTTCCATCGACGCCATAAACAGGCTGAGCATGATCCCGGCGACGATCACGATCGTTCTCTGTCGCGACACGGCGGCACTCCTTCTCGCGCGATTCTCACCTGTATCGGCAGGCGTCTGCACGCAGCGAGCTGCGTGCGATACTTCGACATCAAAACTATATCGAATGGATAGAATGGTGATCCTAACGGCGAAGCGGGCCACAGGCAAATTCCCGCGCGTCTGAATCGGACAAACAGGCGGGCCATGCCCCGGCGCACGCAGCATGGCCCGATGGGAGATGGGCAGATAGACCGTGAGCAGGCAGCGTCGCCTAGAAGCGCCTAGAAGATCGTCAAGTAGCGGTCCAGTTCCCACTGCGACACATAGAGGCGATACTCATTCCATTCCTGCGTCTTGGCCTCCATAAAACGCTCATAGGCGTGCTGCCCCAAGGCATCTTGCACCACCTCATCGCGACGCAGTTCGTCTAGGGCCTCGCCTAGATCGCCGGGCAGCGTCTCCAGCCCAGAGCGCGCGCCGTCGACATGATAGAGGTCTTCCTCGGTGGGGCTGGGGGGCGTCATGCGCTTTTCGATGCCATCCAGCCCGGCGGCCAGCATCACGGCAAAGGCCAGATAGGGGTTGGCGCTGGGGTCCGGGCAGCGCAGTTCACAGCGCACGCTGCGATGCCGCCCGCGGCTGATGCGCGGGATACGGATCAGCGCACTGCGGTTGGTGCGCGCCCACGACAGATAGACGGGCGCTTCATAGCCGGGCACCAGCCGCTTATAGCTGTTGACCAGCGGGGCCAGGATGGCCGTCATGGCGCGGCCATGCGCCAACTGCCCGGCGATAAACTGGAGCGCGGTTTCGCTCAGCCCATACTCGTTGTCGCCATCATACATCACCGTCTCTTTGGTCTCGCGATCCCAGAGACTTTGATGGACATGCATCCCCGACCCGGCGATCCCGGCGATCGGTTTGGGCATAAAGGTGCAGTGCAGATTGTTTTTCTGGGCAATCGCCTTGAGCGTGGTGCGAAAGGTGATCGTGTTGTCGGCAGCCGGCAGCGCGTGACCATAAGAAAAGTCGATCTCGCTCTGCCCGATGGCGACCTCATGGTGCGAGGTTTCGACGTTGATCCCCATCGACTGGAGCGCATCCACCATCTGGCGGCGCACGCTGTGCGCCAGGTCGGTGCTGACGTCAAAATAGCCGGCGCGGTCATGCGGCTTGAGCGGCATTAAGCCGCCGTCGGGGTAGCGATGAAAGAGAAAGAACTCCAGTTCGGGGCCGACCATATAGTCTAGCCCCAGGGCGCGCGCCCGCTCTAGTTGGCGCTTGAGCACATAGCGCGGGTCGCCGCCAAACGGCTCGCCGTCGGGCGTATAGACATCGCAGATCACGCGCGCCGTCGATAGGTCCATCTCCCACGGCACCACGGCAAAGGTGCTCAGGTCGGGAACCAGATACATGTCGCTTTCTGCCACGCGCGCAAAGCCTTCGACCGCGCTGCCGTCGAACCAGAGGCCGTGCGAGATCGCCGTATCCCAATGGCCGATCGGGATGGTCACATGCTTGGCGATCCCGACGATATCGGAAAACTGCAACCGGATAAAGCGGATGTCGTTGCGCTTGATAATCTCGTCGACCCGCTGTAGCTCGTCGGCGCTGTGCACGACGGCGCTGTGCTCGTGGGCGCTGTGTTCACGCGTGCTGTGCTCAATCGTCATATGCAGAGCTTCTCCTCATGTATTTCAACCAGACAACTCGTATTCAATGCTGCGTCTCATCCATGTCGCACACGGGCCGCCACGGGGGGCGGCATGACAACACGGGCCGCCACGGGGGGCGGCCCCTACTGGCGAGATCAAGTATCAAGCGGACAGATAATCAGCCGCCTGTACAGCGTTCTCTAGCGCCGGGCCAACAGCCCGCGTCATTGTAGCACCCAACCGCCGCGCGGCGTAAACCGGCGCGGGTCACCCGTCGAAGCGCACGCGTCCGGCGCGACACAGCCGGCGACGGCCTCCTTACACACCGTCGCCGGCCCTGCACCACGCCGCCGCCCGTTTGGGCTAGACGCCGTAGTACATCACAAACTCATGCGGGTGGGGGCGCAGCCGCACCGCGTCGACATCGGCGATGCGCTTGTGCGCCACATAGGTTTCGATCAGATCCGCCGTAAAGACGCCGCCTTCGAGCAGATACGCGTGATCCTGCTCCAACTCGGTCAACACGGCGTCCAACGACCCCTTGACCGTCTTGACGTGTTTGAGCGTCTCCTCCTCAAAGAGGTCGATCTCGGCGGGGTTGCCGGGGTCGATCTGGTTCTTGATGCCGTCCAGACCGGCCATCAGACAGGCGGCAAAGGCCAGATAGGGGTTGGCCGCCGGGTCGGGGCAGCGGAACTCGACGCGCTTGGCCTTGGGCGACTGCGAATAGACCGGGATGCGGCAAGCCGCCGAGCGGTTGCGCGCCGAATAGGCGATGACCACCGGCGCTTCATAGCCCGGCACCAAGCGGCGATAGGAGTTGGTCGTCGGCGCGCAGAAGGCCAAGAGCGAGTTGATATGCTTGAGCAGCCCGCCGATATACCACAGCGCCGTTTGGCTCAAGCCGGCATATTGGTCGCCTGCAAAGAGCGGTTTACCATCCTTCCACAGGCTCTGGTGGGTATGCATCCCCGACCCATTGTCCTGAAAGAGCGGTTTAGGCATAAAGGTCACGGTCTTGCCGTGCTTCTTGGCCACGTTCTTGGTGATATATTTATAGAGCTGCACATAGTCGGCCATCTGCACCAGCGGCGAAAAACGCATGTCGATCTCGCACTGGCCTGCGGTCGCCACCTCATGATGATGCACCTCAATCGGGATGCCGGCCTCGATCATGGTCAACACCATCTCCGAGCGCAGGTCTTGCAGCGTGTCATAGGGCGCAACCGGGAAATAGCCGCCCTTAATGCCGACCTGGTGGCCCAAGCCGGGCATAGCCGAATTCCACGGCGCTTCCGCCGAATCCACCCCATAGCCCGCGCTGTATTGGCCGGTGTGATAGTAGACCTCGTCGAAGACAAAGAACTCGGCTTCAGGGCCGATGTAGACCGTGTCGGCGATGCCTGTGCTCTGCAGATAATCGACCGAGCGCTGGGCCACGCCGCGCGGGTCGCGGCTGAACGGCTCGCCGGTGATCGGCTCGCGCACCATGCAGACCATGCTTAGCGTGGGCACGGCACAGATCGGGTCGATCATGGCGCTGGTCGGGTCGGCGATCAGGTTCATGTCGCTGCTTTCAATACTCTTGAAGCCGCGGATCGACGAGCCGTCAAACCCCATCCCCTTTTCAAAGGCATCCTCCGGGTCGAACAAACCCACCGGGAACGAGAAGTGCTGCCACTGACCATAGAGGTCGGTGAACTTTACGTCGACAATCTTGACGTCATGCTTGCTGATGGCGTCCATAACATCCTGGGGCGTTTTACAGGCGAGAGGCATTCCGAATGCTCCTTTTCCACGATGATGGTGTAAAATGTCCGTAGGGGGATAAAGCATATGTGCCAGAGGAAGGGCCTTCTGGGCTTTATCTCTCTACAAAAGCAGCCTCCGGTTACTTTGAACCCTGGGTTGGATGCACCAACATCCTGGCCCGCATGGGTTTTAGTAACCGGAGGTGGTCTAGGTATGGCTTCCTTATCTGTCTTATCGGTGAGCCGGTCGTCTAGAACAGCGTGCCCGGCAGCGTGTTTTCCGGTTGCAGTATAAAGAGGCCCCTGTCTGCCAACCAGCATCAATTGTGCTAAAATTCACGGCCCAGCTATTGTGCAAGTTGCACAATAGCTGGGCCGGAGGGATACGGCCCACCCCCATTGCCGATCCCAAGGCCAGCGTTGTATTCCCGCGCTATATCTATGACACATCTATGACACCGGCGCCAGGCTCACGATCATCCACGGCGGCACAATCGTCTTGCCCGCCCGCCCGCTGGCGGCGTCGACGCGCACCAGCTTGAGCCGGTTTTCTTTCATCGCCACCACCTCTTCGCCATTCCGCAGCGTCGCTCGAAACAGCGTCCCGTCGGGGTACTGGTCGAGCAGTTCGCTCACCGCCAGGTCATGATCCAGACCGCCGGCTTGCACCTGGAGCGCATGATCGGGCGCGCTCTTCACCTGCGCCGCGACCGCCGGTGCAGGCGACAGGACCTTCGCCTCGATGCCAAAGTCGGCGGGGATCAACCGCTGCCCATCCGCCTTGACCAGCGCCGCCACTTGGCCCAGGTCGATCACTCGGCCCAGTGGGTTGAGGATCGCCGGCACGCCGTTCTCGACCTGCACCACCCCGGCCAGGCTCTGGCCGCTGGCAAACTCGACCCACACCGTTTCGCCGTCGCGCAGCCAGGGCTGCGGATATTCCGCAGCCTCAGGGGTAGCGACCGGCGTCGCTTCAGCCACGATGATTTCTGTCTGCGGCGCGGCGGTGGGCGCGACCTGCGCCACGGCCCCCAGGTTGGGCTGTCTCGGTTCGCCGGCGATGCGCGCGCCCAGCGCGATCAGGATCGCCAGCACCAACAAGGCCATGCCGGTCATGCCCGCCAGCACCCCGACCCACCCCTCATTCTGCCGTCTCTCTCGCATGCGTTTCATCCTCTCACAGGCCGCCCAGCGCAAGCGCAGCAGGCCGCCCGATTTCGACTTTGCGGAGTTTTATTCTCCCCTTCATCATGACAGCGGATCGACGCCGCGTAAATCGGGAAGTTCCCTGCCCACAGCCCCGACATTGCGCCAGGTGACCGGGTCGGGTTGTACGTCGCGCCCGGCTTTGCTACAATGCGTAGCCGGCGCATCCAGCGCCGCGTTCGGCTGTTCAGGCCATTGGCCCAGGAAGGATGCGCCATGTCCAAGCTCTCGAAATACCGCGACGACCCGGCCCTCCAGATCGTCACCGGCGTCTGCCCGCATGACTGTCCCGACAGTTGTAGCTGGCAAGTCGCCGTCGACCCGGCGACCGGGCGCGCCCTCGACCTCTGGGGCCACCCCGACCACCCCGTGACGCAAGGCGCGCTCTGCACCAAGGTGGATAACTACCTGGAGCGCACCTATCATGCGGGCCGCCTGACCACCCCGCTCAAACGGGTCGGGCCCAAGGGCAGCGGCCAGTTTGCGCCGGTCCGTTGGGACGAGGCCATCGGCGACATCGCGGCGCGGCTCCAGACCATCATTGCCGAGCATGGCCCCGAAGCTGTGCTGCCCTATTCCTACGCCGGAACGATGGGGCTGCTGCAATATAACGGCATGTCGGCGCGCTTCTTTCACCAGATGGGGGCCAGCCGCCTGGCGCGCACCATCTGCTCCGAGGCCGGCTTTAACGGCTTTCTCTACACCATCGGCGCGACCGAAGGCATCGAGACCCAAGACTACGCCCATGCCAAGCTGGTCCTGATCTGGGGGAGCAACACCCTCACCAGCAATGTGCATCTCTGGCAATTTGTCCAGGCCGCACAAAAACAGGGCGCCACGCTGATCGTGATCGACCCGGCCCAGACGCGCACGGCGCGCCTGGCCGACGAGTGGATCCCGATCCACCCCGGCACGGATGGCGCGCTCGCGCTGGCGATGATGCATGTGATCATCGCCGAAGGGCTGCACGACGCCGGCTATGTGGCGCGCTATACCCTGGGTTTTGAGGCGCTGGCGCAGCGTGTGGCGGAATGGACGCCCGAGCGGGCCGCGCCCCTGACCGGCGTGCCCGCGGCGCGCATCCGCGATCTGGCGCGCACCTACGCCCGCACCCAGCCCGCCGCCATCCGCATCAACTACGGCATCCAACGCCATGCGGGCGGCGGCATGGCCGTGCGTACCATCGCCTGTCTGCCGGCGTTGACCGGCGCCTGGCGGCATCGGGGCGGCGGCATCCAACTCAGCGCCAGCGGCACATTCCGCCACCTCAATCAGGATTCGCTTCACCGGCCCGACCTGCTGGCCGGGCGCAGCCCGCGCACGATCAACATGAACCGGCTGGGCGACGCCCTCAGCCGCGACCCCGCGGTGCGGGCGCGCGCCTACTACCACCCGCGGCCCGTCGACGCGGCCACGCTACCTGAAGCCGCCACGCCGCCCGTCCAGGCGCTGATCGTCTATAACAGCAACCCAGCCGCGGTCGCGCCCGATCAAACTGCGGTGCGCCAGGGCCTGGGCCGAGAGGATCTGTTCACGGTCGTGCTGGAACATTTCCAGACCGACACCGCCGATTACGCCGACTACCTGCTGCCCGCCACCACTCAGCTTGAGCATTGGGACATCGTCAAACCCTACGGCCATCTGCATCTGGCGCTCAACCGGCCCGCGATCGCGCCGCTGGGCCAGAGCCTGCCCAACAGCGAGATCTTCCGGCGGCTGGCCGCGGCCATGGGCTATACGGACCCCTGCTTCTGTCAAGACGACGTGACGATCTTGCAGGAACTGATCGCCGCCCAAACACACCCGCGCTTTGCGGATATCACCTGGGAAAGCCTGCTGGCGCAAGGCTTTGTGCGGCTCGCCCTGCCGCAGCCCTATCTGCCCTTTGCCCAGGGCAATTTCCCCACGCCCAGCGGCAAATGCGAGTTCTACAGCGAACGCATGGCCGCCGACGGCTATGACCCCGTCCCAACCTATCACCCGCCGCACTGGCAGCGTGCGCAGACATCGGCCCCCATACCCAGCGCCGAGACGGCAGAGGCGCTCGTCTGCATCTCGCCGCCCGCCCATGCCTTTCTCAACAGCACCTTTGCCAACGTCGAGCGTTTCCAGCGCCGCGAACAGACCCCGCTGCTGCGCATCCACCCCGACGACGCTGCGCCGCGCGGCATTGTCGACGGCATGGCCGTGCGCGTGGGCAACGCGCATGGCAGTGTCGTCTTGACCGCGCAGGTCACGGCCAAGCTCGTGCCCGGCACGGTGCTGGCCCCCGGCGTCTGGTGGGCCAAGGCCAGCCCCGATGGCCGCAACATCAACCAGATCACCACGCAGCAAGAGGCGGACATGGGCGCGGGCGCCTGCTTCTATGACACGCAGGTGTGGGTCGCGCCATTAGCAGCCGCCGAAACTGCAACAGCCGCGGAGAGCAGCGCGGCCCGCGCAGCCGCCCAATCACTCGCCGTTGCCTAGACCGCCACCAGAATGAGCGACATCAGAAGGAGAGAACTGTGAAGGTTGCCGACAGCATTATCGACTTGGTGGGGAATACCCCGTTGGTGCGCCTCAACCGTGTGGTAGGCGACGCCGCGGCCGTCGTCTATGCCAAGCTGGAGTTCTTTAACCCGGCGTCGAGCGTCAAAGATCGCATCGGCGTCAGCATGATCGAAGCCGCCGAAAAAGCGGGCAAGATCGGCCCGGGCAGCACGATCATCGAACCGACCAGCGGCAACACCGGCATTGGGCTGGCCTTTGTCTGCGCCGCCAAGGGCTACCGCTGCATCCTGACCATGCCGGACAGCATGAGCACGGAGCGGCGCATCCTGCTGCGCGCCTATGGCGCGGAGCTTGTCTTAACCCCAGCCGCCGAAGGCATGAAGGGCGCGATCCGCAAGGCCGAGGAGATCGCCGCGGCCACGCCCAACAGCTTTATCCCGCAGCAGTTCGAAAACCCTGCCAACCCGGAGATCCACCGCCGCACCACCGCCGAGGAGATCTGGCGCGACACCGACGGCCAAGTCGACATCCTGGTCGCGGGCGTGGGCACTGGCGGGACCATCACCGGCGTGGCCGAGGTGATCAAGGCGCGCAAACCCAGCTTCAGGGCCATTGCCGTCGAACCTTCCAAGTCGCCGGTGATTTCAGGCGGGCAGCACAGCCCGCACCGCATCGCGGGCATCGGCGCCGGCTTTATCCCCGACGTGCTCAACACCCAGATCATCGACGAAGTGGTGCAGGTGGACGACGAAGACGCCTTCGCCATGGCGCGGCGCATGGGCAAAGAGGAGGGCATCCTGGTCGGCATCTCCTCCGGCGCGGCCATCCATGCCGCGGTGCAGGTGGCCCAGCGCCCGGAAAACGCCGGCAAGATCATCGTCGTGGTCGTGCCTTCGAACGGCGAACGCTATTTGAGTACGGCGTTGTTTGCGGACCTGCGCGACGCCTGACCGCGCCGGTCGCGGCAAAGAATGGGATGGGAACTATGTTTGACTTGCTGCGCCAGGACATCGAAGCGATCAAGGGCAGGGACCCGGCGGCGCGCAGCACATGGGAAATCGTCCTCTGTTATCCGGGCCTGCATGCGCTCTGGTTCTATCGAGCCAGCCACTGGCTCTGGCTGCGCCGCCGCTATCTATTGGGGCGTTGGATCTCACAACTGGGCCGTTTCTTCACCGGCATCGAGATCCACCCAGGGGCCAAGATCGGGCGCGGGCTGGTGATCGACCACGGCATGGCGACCGTGATCGGCGAAACCGCCGAGATCGGCCACAATGTCACGCTCTATCACAACGTCACCTTGGGCGGCGTCAGCCTCAAAAAGGAGAAGCGCCACCCCACCGTCGAAGACGACGTGGTCGTGGGCGCGGGCGCGCAGATCCTCGGCCCCATCGTGATCGGGGCCGGGTCGCGCATTGGGGCCAATGCCGTGGTCGTCAAAGATGTGCCCGCCGACTCGGTGGTCACAGGCGTGCCGGGGCGCGTGCGTTCCCATGCGGGCCTGCCTCACCCAGAGGCAAGCCAGGTCGATCTGCAACACAATGTCATGCCCGACGTGACGGTGGAGATGTTGCAGGCGCTCACGCTGCGCGTGGCGGAGTTGGAAGAGGAGGTCGCCCGGCTGCGCGCCGCCCAGGGAATGCAGGTGCCGGAGCACAGACACTAATCAACCACACAATCGTAGGGGCAGCAGCATACACAGCTTTACAGAAAGCAAGCGCCAAGGCTGCCCCACGGCGCTTACAGCCGCTCCTGGCGGAGCAGCCCAAGCCCCAGCACCCCCGACACGACGAGTAGCGTCCCCCCGGCATAGTAGACACTCTGGATCCCGCTGCGCTCGGCCAGCCATGCGCCCATCCCCAACGACACCAGCTTCATCACGTTCCAGACTACGTCCAGCCAGGTAAAAACACGCCCGCGCAGCACATCGGGGACGCGATGTTGCATCCACGTCTGGTAGGTCACCATGCCCGATGAAGTGTTGAGGCCGTAGATAAAGAGCAACAGCCAGGCCATCGGAACCGACGTGGTGGCGGCCAGTAGCACATCACCGATGCCCCGGATGACATAGGGGCCAAAGAGCCAGTGAGGACGACCGATCTCCCCGCCCGAGAGCAGGGCCAAGAGTAAGGGGCCAAGCAAGGCCCCCATGCCGATAGCAAGGATGAAGGAGCCAAAGCCCCCAGGCGGCAGCCGGTAGTGCTCCTGCGCCAGCACCACCAGCAGGGCCGAGGTCGCGCCGACACTGAGCGAGGCCAGCGCCTGGACCCTCATCAGCCGTGAGACAAAACGGTCGTGGCGCGCCACCCGCAGCCCTTCACGAGCATCGGCCAC
>QEUY01001013.1 GCA_003577365.1 Chloroflexota bacterium
GCCGCAGTTCGCTGCCATCGGTGGGCATCCCATGTGCGGCAAGGAGACGGCCGGCCTCGCCGCCGCCGTCGCTGATCTCTATCGCGATCAGACGTTTATTCTCTGCCCTACGCTGCGGGCCACGACCGATCTGGCGGCCGATGTGCTGGCGATTATTGCTGCCGTGGGCGCGCACCCGGCCTGGATGGGCGCGGCCGTGCGGAGTACAGCCCAACGGGCCACTGTGCCGGCGCTGGTCGGGGGCGGCGTACTAATTGGTCTCTGCACCGTACCCTGCAGCGGCGCGGTCTATCTGGGAGTACTCAGTCTGCTGGCGCTCCAACCTTCTGCTTTGCTCGGCTACGGCTACTTGGTGCTCTACAACGTCGTCTTTGTATTGCCGCTGGTGGTCATCTTGGCGGTCGCCACAGCGCGACCAACCTTGCGCTATCTGGCCCACTGGAACTTGCATCACAAGGAATGGGTGCGGCTGGCGCTTGGGGGCGGGGTTGTCGCGATGGGGTTGACTATCTTGGCAACCGTGTGAAGCGCGCTCACTTCGGTCTATCCAGTGAATCAAACAGACATCAATCGGAAGGATAAGCGGATGCAGACGGATTCAGTTCCACCCTATGAGTTTGAGACAGGAGAGCCGCAGACCCTACTTCGCGTACAGGCCGGCACGCCGGATGGGACGGCCCCGGCTGTACCCGCTGCGTTTGAGGCATGTGAGGAGCCGAGTTCAAGCGATCCGGGCGAGGCACAGGGCTGCTCGCGCAGGCGCTTTCTGATCAACGCGGCCACCGCCGCGCTCACCTTTGGGTGGGGCATCGGCGTGGGCTACTGGACGTGGGGGCGTAACGTGTCCGTATCCGCTACATCCTCAGTTGAGCCGGATACTGCAGCTCCAACACCATCTCCAGAGCCGCAGCCATTGGCCTTGCCCCAGAGCTATACGCTGCCGGTGGCGTACGGGATGATTGGCCCTCAACTGATCCAGGCCGGGGCCTTTGCCTATGACGTCTTTGCGCAGGTCTATGCCGAAGCGGGCCGGCCACTGAGCGAGGCGCAGCAGACGATCTTGCGTGTGGGCAGCGAAGAGCCGATCGTGTTCGACCATGCCAACGCCTACTTCCTGCTCAACCTGCTGTGGGCGTTGGGGCTGACCAACAACAACCGCATCCTGCGCGAGGGCGCGCTGATCGCCAACAGCGGGGGGCAGGTGGACCGTTTTGCCTCCACCGGCGGCTGGAGCCTGGCCGCCAAGGCCTTCAGCCAGCTTTACTCCAGTGCGGCCTTGGTCGTGTTGAGCGAAGCCCAGCAGGCGCGGGTCGAAGAAGCGGCGGCGGCGATCTACCGGCCATGCTGTAACAACCCGACCAGCTTTCCCGACTGCAACCACGGCATGGCTATGTTGGGGCTGCTGCAGTTACTGGCGGCTCAGGGCGTGGACACCGATACCCTGTTTGAAACCGCTAAGCTGGTCAACCACTTCTGGTACCCATCCCAGTCCCAGGAGTTGGCGCTCTACTACCAGGCGCAGAGGGGCCAGGACTTCGCCGCCATTCCGGCGCGGGAGGCGGTGAGCGCTGAGCGTTTCTCAAGCGATGGCTTTGACCAAGTCCACAACTGGCTCGCCGTTAATG
>QEUY01001014.1 GCA_003577365.1 Chloroflexota bacterium
ATGCCCACCAGGCTGAGCAGCCAGTTGATCAGCCCAAACTTGGGGTTCAACAGCCACATCCAGAGCATCGCCACGGCCACGCCTGAAACCAGCGAGGGCAGATAGTAGAGTGTGCGAAAAAAGGAGATGCCGCGCACGCGCACATTCATGAGCAGCGCCAGCAGAAAGGCAAAGGTCAGAGCCACGGGCACATTGAAAACCGTGTAGATCGACGTCACCTTGAGCGACTGCCAGAAGAGCGCGTCTTTGAACATCGCAGCCCAGTTGTTCAGACCCACGAACTCCGGCGGTGAGAGCAGCTCCCAGCGCATAAAGGAGATGACAACCGACGCGACCATCGGCCCAGCGGTGAAGACGAGAAAGCCAATGATCCAGGGCGAGATAAAGAGGTAAAACCACAGGTTTTCGATCAAGACGAGCCTGCGCACGCCAAAAACTCGCCGCCCGCCCGTGTTTGCTGCCATCTGCGCGTCTCCTTAAACAGGACTAGGCCTTGAATAAAGCTAGGCCGGGGCCTTCACCAATTCGACCGGGTAGCGGTTGCGGCTCAGGAGTTCATCACCCCGCCGCAGCGCCAGGGCGAGTTCATAGCGCCCCGCCGGCAGCGTCTCCGCCTGGTCAATTTCCAGGCGCGGGAGCGTGGCGACGCCGTCGGCGGGAATGGCGGGCGCACAGCCCTCCACTTGGGCGACGACAGCCCCATCCTTCTCCAGCGCGACGGTGTAGCGGCATCCCTCCAGCGCCTCATGCCGGTCGTTGACCACCCAACAGCCCACATACAAGGGCCGGGGATGGCCGCCGCGATCCATGCCGACCAGGATCTTCGTGCGTCCCAGCGTAGTCCCGATCAACACCGGCTGGTAGACCTGCCGCAAGGTGTGATAGCCCTGCTTGGGAACCCGCGCATAGGAGATCACCGACCAGGTGATCGAAGGCCAGCAGTCCATAAACATGAACTGGAACATCCCGCCGATGCGCGTGTATTTGTGGCGGCGGTAGTTCTCGATAGCAAACTTGAGTAGGTCGGCCTGATACCGCTGCGAGTTGGCGACGAACTCTTCCAGGCTGTCGCCCAGTTCGATCTCGGCCACATGGAAGGTCTGGTCATACTGAAAATCGTGATAGGCCAGCCCAGCCCAGTCGGGCGGCCATTGGCTGCCGCCGCGCATCTGGCGCACCTCGGCGGCGGAGGGCAGCGCCTGCGCCCCAAACTCGGTGAGGATGGGCGTGCCGGGCAGCGTCAGATAGTCGCGCACATGGCCGCCGTACCAGCCAGGATAGGCGTGTTCGCTGAACTCCGAAGTGGCGCGCACATAGCGCGAGGAATCGGCCTGCGCCGCGGCCTGCGCCAGCACCGGGTTGAGGATCATGCGGTTGTGGAACGAAGATTCATTCTGCGTACACCACAGGGCAATACAGGCGTGGTTGTAGAGCAGGCGGATCATCTCCTGCACTTGGCGCACCGCCTCGTGCGTAAAAGCGGGGTCGGTCGTGTAGCCCCATTGCAAGGCAAAATCCTGCCAGACGATGATCCCGGCGCGGTCGCAGGCCGTATAGAACTCGTCGCGGTTGATGTGGACACAGACGCGCACGCCATTGATGTGGGCAGCCTTGAGCATCTC
>QEUY01000033.1 GCA_003577365.1 Chloroflexota bacterium
CCTCAATCCCTCCATCTGGCTCCTATCTAGGCAACAGAAGCCAGGGTTGCGCGGGCAACCTGGCTTCTGGCCTCAAACTCACTCATCGCCGCGCCGGGGGCTTCGGTCAAACCGTAGCGTAACGCCTGTCATTCTGAGCGCAGCGCAGAGCCTCTCTGAAGCGTGCGCAGGCCAGAGAGATTCCTCGGCAGGAGCCTCGGAATGACACCCGCTCCAGGCTGTTCCCCACTACAACGATACGCAAAGCGACGCCCGATTGTTTCAGACCACTCAGGCGACCTGTTCTGGCGCATCTGCGGCGATGCTCACCGCCGACGCAGCAGACGATCCGCTGTCGGGCGTTGCGGCCAACACCTTGTTCAGGGCCTGCATATAGGCCTTGGCGCTCGCCACGATGATATCGGTGTCCACCCCGCGCCCGCTGAACAGGCGGCGGCGCGGGCGGCCCTGCGCCGTCTCCTTATAGCCGCGGCTGTGTTCCGGCACTTCGATGCGGATCGTCACATCGCCGTTGGCGTCAAAGCCCTCGGTGATGGCCTGCACCAGATATTCCACCAGCGTATTGCTCACCCCCACCACACGGTTGATGCCCTTATAGACCGCATCGACCGGGCCGGTACCGATCCCGGCGTCGGTCACGGTCTCACCGGTGACCGTGTTGTGCATCGTGACCACCGCAGTCGGCTGCAGCGCCGTGCCGCAGTGCACTTGCAGGTTGACCAGCTCCCATACTTCCTGCGGCTGATAGATCTCATCACCCACCAAGGCTTCCAGGTCGGCGTCGGTGACGGTCTTTTTCTTGTCCGCCAGTTCCTTAAAACGTTGGAAGACCTCGTTGAGTTCATCCTTGTCCAGGTGATAGCCCATCTCCTCCAGCTTGCGGCGCAGCGCATGCCGCCCGCTGTGTTTGCCCAAGACCAACATGCTCTGGTTCAGGCCGATGGTGGAGGCGTCCATGATCTCATAGGTGCGCTTGTTTTTGAGCATGCCGTCCTGGTGGATGCCCGCCTCATGCGCAAAGGCATTGGCCCCCACAATCGCCTTGTTGGGCTGGATCACCATGCCGGTGTAGCGGCTCACCATATCGCTGGTCCGGTGGATCTCGGTGGTGACGATGTCCGTGTCCAGCCCCAGTTGGCTGCCGCGCACATACATCGCCATCACCATCTCTTCCAGGCTGGTGTTGCCGGCGCGCTCGCCGATGCCGTTGATCGTCACCTCCATCTGGCGCGCGCCGTTGCGCAGCCCGGCCAGGCTGTTGGCGGTCGCCAGCCCCAGGTCGTTGTGACAATGCACGCTGAAGATCACATCCTTGGCCCCTGGCACATTCTCGCGCAGGAAGCGGATCAGCTCGCCGAACTCCTCCGGCGTGGTGTAGCCGACCGTGTCGGGGATATTGATCGTGGTGGCCCCGGCCTGAACGGCGACCGTGAGCACCTGCACCAGAAAGGCCGGGTCGCTGCGCCCGGCGTCTTCGGGGCTGAACTCTACGTCGGCGCAGAGGCTGCGCGCATACTGCACCATGTCACCCACGGTTTCCAACACCTCGTCGCGGGTCATGCGCAGCTTGTGTTCCAGATGGATATCGCTGGTCGCTAGGAAGGTATGGATGCGCGGGCGCACGGCGTCTTGCACGGCTTCCCAGGCCTTGTCGATGTCGTTTTTGTTGGCGCGCGCCAGCCCGGCGATGATCGGCGGGGCGGCCACATGGCCGTTCTTGTCAACGCGCGCCTTGCGCCCCACGGTCTGCGCAATCTTGCGCACCGCCTCCAGGTCGCCGGGGCTGGCCGCCGGGAACCCGGCCTCCATCACATCGACCCCCAAGCGGGCGAGTTGATGGGCGATGTCCAGTTTTTCCTGGGTGTTTAAGGTCGCGCCGGGGCTTTGCTCGCCGTCGCGCAAGGTGGTATCAAAGACGACGACCCGGTTGCCGTGGGCGATGGCGCGGGTGTGGGCTGCAATGTCGGGGATGGCGAACTGGGTAATATCTACATCTACGTTGGGGTCTTCGCCGTGATCTACGCCGGCATCAGCGTGATCGGAGCCGTTGATCGAGCCGTTCTCTTGCGTGGTCATGGGTACACCTCTCCTTGGGGTGATTGATGAATGGATAGCTGTCTACACTCGTCTGGCACATCGCCTCTCATTGGTATGGTGGGTCGCAGCCGGCCGGTAAGCCCACTAAGACCATCGTCCATTCTCATCACCCCCTTTCATAGGGAATAGGGAGTAGGCAGATAGGCAGTAGGGGCAGAAATCAGAAAGTGCTACGTTGCTCTGCTTCCGGACCCCACTGCCCATTGCCCACTGCCTAACTGACTTCCTTGGCGTTCAGGAAGGTCATCATCTTGCGCAGTTCCTTGCCGACCGTCTCGATCTGCTGCCCCTGCTCCTGCTTGCGCATGGCATAGAACTGCTGGCCGCCGTGGTGATACTCGTCCATCCACTCTTCGGCAAACGCGCCCGACTGGATCTCGGCCAAGACCTGCTTCATGGCGGCGCGCACCTCGTCGGTGACGATGCGCGGGCCGCTCTTATAGTCGCCCCATTCGGCGGTGTCGGAGATGCTGTAGCGCATATAGCTCAGGCCGCCCTGGTACATCAGGTCGACGATCAGCTTTAGCTCATGCAGACATTCGAAGTAGGCGATCTCCGGCTGATAGCCGGCATCCACCAGCGTCTGGAAACCGGCCTTGACCAGTTCGCTGACGCCGCCGCACAGCACCACCTGCTCGCCAAAGAGATCGGTCTCGGTCTCCTCGGAGAAGGTGGTCTCCAGCACACCGGCGCGCGTGCTGCCGATGCCCTTGGCATAGGCCAGCGCGTTCTGCAGCGCGTTGCCCGAAGCGTCTTGATGCACGGCCACCAGCGCCGGCACGCCCGACCCTTCCTTAAAGACCTCGCGCACGCGGTGGCCGGGGGCCTTGGGCGCGACCATGCTCACGTCCACGTTGGCAGGCGGCTGGATAAAACCAAAGCGGATGTTAAAGCCGTGGGCAAACATCAGGGTTGCGCCGGGCTTGAGGTTGGGCGCAATCTCTTCCTCATAGACCTTCGCCTGCACCGGGTCGGGCAGCACCATCATGATCATATCGGCTTCCGCCGCGGCCTCGGCGGTGGTCATCACCTTCAGCCCGTCGGCTTCGGCCTTGGCCCAGCTTTTGCTGCCCGCATACAGCCCCACGCGGACATCGGCCCCGCTGTCCTTCAGGTTGAGCGCATGGGCATGGCCTTGGCTGCCATAGCCGATGATCGCGATCTTTTTGCCCTGCAGCCGGGAGAGGTCCGCCTGGTTCTCGTAATAAATCTTGGCCATGAGCGAGTCGTTCCTTTTCTCGTTTGGTTTCAATGCGTTCTGTGCAAGATTGGCAAAACAGGTATGCCGGCGGCGCGGCCAGCCGCAGACGTGGCTCTATTTTCCGCCAAAGTGGCGCAAATACCGAATCCAACCGGCAGTCAATCCCCCCTAGACGCCGCCCGTCGTGAAACGGGTCTCGCGCTCGGCCTCGTCATGGCCGTTGGCGCGCGCCTTCCACACGGCGATGCCGCGTTTATACCGGCGCTCGGTGATGCCGCGCACCATGGCGACGCGCCCGGTACGCACCAGTTCCAAAATGGTAAAGTGGGCCAGCAGGTCCACCAGCGCGTCGACGCGGTCTTCGGAGCCGGCGATCTGCACCACCATGCTGTCTAGCGCCACGTCGATGATCTCGCCCCGATAGATGTTGACCAGTTGGATGATCTCGGCGCGGTTTTCGGCGCTGGTCTGCACCCGGATCAACGCCAGCTCGCGCGTGACGCTGGGCCGGTCGCTGATGTCCTCGACGCGCGTCACATCCACCACCTTGCGCATCTGTTTGGTCACCTGATCCACCATATGCGCGTCGCCGTCGACCACAAAGGTCATGCGGCTGATGCCCGGCGTCTCGCTGTGCCCCACCTGTAGGCTCTCGATATTGAAGTTGCGCCTGCGCATCATGCCCGCGATCCGGTTCAAAACGCCGGGCTTGTCGCGCATCCAGGCGACGAGCGTGTGTTTCATGGCTGCCTCTGCCCTTTCATAGCTCATCATGTTGCTCACCAGCTTGGCTCAATTCCGCTGAACCCCTGCACCACGCCCGGCTTAGGGCGGCGGATCAACTCGTCCACCGCTGCGCCCGGCGCGACCATGGGATAGACATTCACCTCTTCCTTGACGCGGAAGTCGATCAGGAAAGGCCCCGGCGTGTTGTGCGCCTGTGCATAGGCGGCGGCCACATCTTCGGGCTTGCGCACGGCAATGGCGGGGATGCCGTAGGCGTCGGCCAGCTTGACAAAGTCGGGCGAGACAATGGGCGTGCCCATGTAGCGTTTCTCATAGAACAACTGTTGCCACTGGCGCACCATGCCCAGGAAGCCGTTGTTGATGATGGCGATCTTGACCGGCAGCCGTTCCTGCACCAACACAGCCAGTTCCTGCATGGTCATCTGAAAACCGCCGTCGCCTGCCACCACCCACACCAGGCGGTCGGGATAGGCCATCTGCGCGCCGATGGCCCCCGGCAGCGCATAGCCCATCGTGCCCGCGCCGCCGCTGGTCAACAACTGCCCGGCGAAATCGTGGATGTAGTACTGCGATTCCCACATCTGATGCTGCCCCACATCGGTGACGACGATGGGCGGGCCGTTCTTGGCGGCAGAGGTGGCGTGCCAGAGTTGGCGGATCACAAAGGGGGGGATCAGTTCGTCCACTTCATAGTTGAGGATGTCGGTCTGGGCCGAGTCTTCGCGCCATTCGCCCAGCGCGCGCATCCAGTCCGGGTGGTGGCGAGACTCGATCAGGGGCAAGGTGGCGGGCAGCGTCTGGCCCAGGTCGCCGATCACCGGCACATCGGGCACCACGTTCTTGCCCACCTCGGCGCGGTCTAGCTCATAATGGATGATCTTGGCCTGCTTGGCGAAGCGGTCCAGGCGGCCTGTGATGCGGTCGTCGAAGCGCATGCCCAGGGCGATCAGCACATCGCACGCCTGGATGGCGCGGTTGGCAAAGGCCTCCCCGTGCATCCCGCCCATGCCCAGGCTCAAGGGGTGGCTTTCAGGGATATTGCCTGTGCCCAACAGCGTCGTCACCACCGGGATCTCGGCCTTTTCGACCAGTTCCAACAGCTCACGCGCCGTGCCCGACAGCTTGATACCGTGCCCGGCCAGGATCAAGGGGCGCTCGGCGCGGTTGATCAACTCGGCGGCGCGGCGCACCTGCTCCATATCCACATCGGGCCACGGCTCAAAGCCGGGCAGATCGACCTCCATGTCATAGCGGAAGAGGCCGGTGGCGTTCTGCACATCCTTGCAGATGTCCACCAACACCGGGCCGGGGCGGCCCACGCGCGCGATATAGAAGGCTTCCTTCAACACCATCGGCAGTTCTTCAATATCGGTGACCAAATAGTTGTGCTTACAGACGGGCTGGGTCACGCCGACCACGTCGGACTCTTGGAAGGCGTCGGTCCCCAGCAGATTGGTCGGCACCTGGCCGGTGATGGCGACGATGGGCACGCTGTCCATCAGCGCGGTCGCCAGCCCTGTCACCAGGTTGGTGGCGCCGGGGCCGCTGGTGGCGATGCAGACGCCGACGCGGCCGGTGGCACGCGCATAGCCGTCGGCCATGTGCGCGGCGCACTGCTCATGGCGCACCAGCACATGATGAATCTTGCCGGAGGCCTCATAGGGGGCGAGCGCATCATAGGTGGGCAGGATTGCTCCGCCCGGATGTCCAAAGATGACATTGACGCCCTCGCGCACCAACGCCTCCCACACCATCGTGGCGCCTTTCATGGGGACGGGAGTCTCTGGTTCGTGGGGCCTATGTCCATTTTGGCTGGCCTGGGTCATGGCACGGTCTCCTTCATGGTGATATAAAAAGACCCTTCCCGGTTGGGAAGGGTCTACAGTGACCTCTGGTACGTTGCGGACTTGGCTCGTCCTTACGCAGCTCCTCCAACCGGTATTAGCCTCTGGCTAAGTACGACCAGAAGCTCTACGCCGATAATGAGGATGCTGGACAGGTTGGCCGGGTTCATCTGCGTAGGACTCGATCCCTGGTGCAGGTTGCACAAACGGTTTGCAGCAAGTCGTCCGAACGGAATGAGCATACTATAGCGCAGCGCGGCGCGGCTGTCAACTGCCGATTGCGATTTTTGTTACAAATGTCCTGCCGGCGGCGGGACAATACGCGCCATGCTGCCGCCCACCCTGGGCGCAGACTCCGATCACCCTACTTCACTGTCTTCTACTTCTTTCTCAAGCGTCTCTGTAAGCTTATCGGTGTCGGTGGGCTGGAGCATGGCGCGCAGCAGCCCATCCTGCGATACATCCACGCCTTGTCTTTCCAGCAACAGCACCATCAACTCCAGCAGTTTGGTGATCTCCTGCTCGCTGATCTCCTCGATCTGGAGCGAGACCTCCTCACGCAGTTCGGCGATGCGCGCCGCGCGGTTCTGCGAGATCAGCACGACAATGGCGAGGATGATCGCCTCCAGCGAGACCACCATGGTCAGCAAGCCAAAGGGGAACGGGTCAAACGCGGGCACGCCCGGAATCCAACCCAAGTTGACGACCATCCAGACCACAAACCAGATGCAGTTGATCGTCAGAAAGAGCATGCTGCCAAAGCCAATCGTCATGCGGTCGGCCAGCCGCGCGGCAAAGCCGCGCCGGGCATTGGCACGCGCCTTCAAGCTCCGTTTGAGGGCCGCCACGGTGACAATGTCCACGCTGCTTTGAGATGCCGCTTGGTCTTGCGTCTGCATCACATCCCTCTGCCCTCCAAGGAGTTCTTGCACGTACCCTAGACCGGCCCGCCGTGCGCCGGGCTAGAAGATATGCACGGGTTGGCCGTTCTGCGCCGCCGACACCTGGATCGCGTCCCACAACTGCGCCATCCGCAGCCCGATCTCCGGTGGGCAGGGGTTCGCCATCTTGCCGGCGCGCACGCGCAAAAACTGCTCCCACTGCCCCAGCGAGGCCGGCACGCGCACCGGCATCAGCCGCTCCTGCCCCTGGCGCTGCACCTCCAGCCGCTCGCCCCAAATGCCCGTGCGCAAGATCGCCTCGGTGCAAAAGACGCGCACATCCGAATGGCAGGACTTGATGGCATCGCCGCAGGCGCTCAGCGTCACAAACGCGCCCGAGCGCGTGCGCGCCATCACCGACCCCAGGATGTCCACCGGCGTGCCGCGGTTATCCAGCCAGGCTGCGACCTCGACAAAATCTTCACCTGCCAGGTCGGAGACGGTGTTGAGCATGTGCGCGCCGGTGTCAAACAAAAAGCCGCCGCCCGACATCACCGGGTTCTGCCGCCAGGTGCCGGTCGTGCCCAGCTTCCAGCTTTGCCAGGCCACAGCGTGGATGTTCATGATGCTGCCCAGCTCACCGGAGCGCAACAGGCGCGAGGCGGCGCGGATCTGCGGCGAGAGGCTGCCGTTGAACGAGACGACCAGCAGCCGGCCTGTGCGGTCGCGCGTCTCGATCAAGCTGTTGGCCTCGGCTGCGGTCATGACCATTGGCTTTTCCAGCAGCACGTCGATGCCCGACTCCAGGCAGGCCTTGGCTTGGTCGTGGTGCATGGCGTGGGGTGTGATGATAAAAGCGGTGTCGATCTCGCCGCCGCGCTCCTTGAGAAGCGCCTCCAGGTTTGGCTCGTTGGGCGGCGGCGTCAGCCCTGCCTCGTCGAAGATGTCACAAAACGCCTCATAGGCCTGGCCCGACGGCTCACACGCCGCCACCACCTGGGTTGTGTCCTGCTGCTGCAAAATGCGCCGGATGTGATGGCGGGCCATCCCGCCACAGCCGATCATCGCCATGCGGACCGGCTGCGTCCCATTGTTCATAAAGAACCTTGCCTTTGTATGCTGCCTCATGCCCTGCGCCGGTGTATCACTACGCTGACGCGTGCCCGCGACAGGGCGATAGCGGAAAACTATTGGTAGATCGAGTATAGCCAAAGCGCGTGCGAAACGCTAGATAGACGCAGGTCATAAAACGCAGATGGCGCGCGTCACTTCGGGCGCGTGGCGCGGCTGCACCGTCACCTGCTCGCCGCCCTCCAGCCGCAGCCAGGTAGCGAAATCGCGCACGCCGGCGCGCAGCCGGATCACGCGCGCCCCGCGTGCAAAGCCCTCGCGGCCATAGGTGTTATAGCCCGTCCCGCGGCCATAGCAGAGGCGGATGCCATGCAGGTCGCCCACAAAGTCGTTGATGTGGTCATGGCCCACAAACGTGCCCAGCACATCGCCCATCTCATGCAGCGCGGCGTAGAAACCCGAATTGATGCGCGGGCTGCACACGGCTTCATATTTCTCGCCAAAACATTCGTATAGGTCCCAGACCTCGTTGTATTCGGGCAGCGGGATATGGAAGAAGGCCAGCGCGGGCAGCGGTTCGCCGCCGGCGCGCGCGCGCCAGTCCTGCGCCGTCGCCAGATACCAGGCGATCTGGTCACGGCGGATCCAGCCATAGCCCTTGAGCCACGTCTCGGAATAGCTGTTGGAATCGAGAAAATAGAGCAGCGCGGCGGGCCGGTCACCCTGCAGCACGGGCAGCACATAGTTGCCCGCGCCGGAGAGTTCGGCCGGGCCGGCTTCGCTCAGACAGCCGGGCAGCGACTGCTGTACCGCCAGCAGCGCGGCGCGGTCGAGGCTGCCCTCGTCGTCGTGGTTGCCAAAGACCGCGGCCCAGGGCAGCCCACGCCCCACCACCGGCGCAAGCGCCAGCCGTACTGCCGCCGCCGGGTCGGCGCTGGGCCGGCCTTCGACCATGTCGCCGGTGTAGACCACCAGGTCGGGCTGCTCGGCATCCAAGACCGCGGCCATCAGCGCCGCGGTCTGAGCGTCGGCAGGCTCGCCGTTCTTAAAATGGGTGTCTGTAAACTGCACAATCGTAAAGCTGCCGTCCTCGCGAAATCGCAGATCTTGGGCCATGCCTGCCTCACGTCGAATGGAGGGTGAAAAAGAGAGGATCGGAGAGGGTGGATCAGGGCGCGCGCCTTATGCGGCGCGTTCGGCCAGATAGACGCTCAGGTCGATGTCGCCTGGAGAATGGCCTAGGGTCGTCAGATAGAGCGCGACCTCGGCGCGGTGCTGTGTACCGTGGTTGACCACATGCAGCAGAACCTGCCACAGCACGCGGTCAAAAGGCGTGCCCTTGGTGTTCTTATAGTGGATGACCTGCTCCAGATCGGCATCGGCCAGGCTTTCCAGATAGCCGCGCATGGCGGCCTCCTCCTCATCCCAGCGGGCGCGCAGCACATCCAATGTAGAAAACTGGCCGGGGTCCAGCAGGGCGGCGGGCGAAACCCCCTCCTGACAGCGCATCCGCCAGACCCACTCCGCGCCGAGGATATGGCCCAGCGTCTCCAAGATCGAATGCCAGCTCATGGGCAGATCTTGTGTCAGCTCCTCTTGGCGGAGCTTTTCCGCGGTCTGCAGGATGCGCCGGGTCGCCCAATAGTTGTAGTCATAGATCAACAGTAGGTCACGTTGGTGCATGGTGGTCTCCTCTGCGCAAGTTGAATCTTCAATTGCTCCGGCATCGGTTAGGGCTGCGGCTCACGTTGGCCGGTGGGGGGCTGGTGCTCTTGATAGTCCTGCTGCACGCCGTCCACGCGCAAGAGGATGCGGCGCAGCACGGCTTCTTCTTCCGGCGTCATCTGGGCAAGCGGTCTATCTTCTTCGTCGAGGATGGCCTGGCCCAGTTGGCTGCGCGCCAGGGTGCGCAGGTCTTCTTCCAAGGGGTCCACCAGCCGGTGATCCTCCACCACCCGGCCATCGCGCATGCGCACGATGCGCCGTGTCGCCTGGGCCACGCGGCGGTCATGGGTCACCACCACGATCGTCGTGCCCCGGCTCTGGTTGAGATCGTTCAACAGCGCCAGCAGCTCCTCGCCGCTCTGGCTGTCCAGCGCGCCGGTCGGCTCATCGGCCAAGATCAGGAGGGGGTCATTGGCCAGGGCGCGCGCAATGGCGATGCGCTGGCGCTGTCCACCCGAAAGCTGGCTGGGCAGATGACCGGCGCGGCCGGCCAGCCCGACCACCTCCAATAGCTGCATGGCGCGCGTGCGGCGGGCCTGGCTGCCCATCCCCTGCCCCTGCATCGGCACTTCGACATTTTCCAGCGCGGTCAACGTGGGCAGCAGGTTGTGCAACTGAAAGACAAACCCCACCGTGCGCGCCCGGAAGTGATCCACATCCTTGAGTTGGGCCAGGTTTTCGCCCGCCACCCAGACTTCTCCGGCGCTGGGCTGGTCGAGCGCGCCGATCATGTTGAGCAGCGTGCTTTTGCCGCAGCCGCTCGGCCCCATGATGGCGAGCAGTTCGCCGCGCGCCACCTCCAGGCTGACGCCGTCCAGAGCGTGGACCGCGGTCTCGCCGGCGCCATAGACCTTGCTCAAGTTGACGATACGGATCAACGGTTCGGACATGGTCCGATCCTCATAAGACTTGATAACCGCAAAGGCCGCAAAGAACACAAAAGAACACAAAGGCCAGAAGAAAGGCAGTGAGCCGTGCCGCCTCTGGCGGCTGTGCCCACTCCCACCCCCCACTCCTATTGCCCTTGGGTGAGTTGGTTATCGCGCGGGGCTTGGATGTTGACGAAGGCGGTCATGCCCCAGCGCAGGGTTTCGTCCAGATCGTCCACGATAATATGGACCGTATAGTTGGTGCTGCCTTTTTCGGTGTTGCTGACCGGCGCAATCTCGGTGATCCTACCTTGAAAGATCCGTTCTGGCAAGGCATCAAACGTGACCTCCACGGCCATACCGGGCTGCAAACGCACGACATCGGTCTCGCGCAGGTCGGTGGTTTCGACCTGCATATCGGCAGGGTTGCCGAGCAAGAGCAGCGCGCTGCCGGGGACGGCCATCTCGCCCACGCGCAAATGGATCGCACCCACCTGCCCGGCGAAGGGCGCGACAATCTGGCTTTGGCGCAGTTGGGCCTGGGCCATGCTCAAGGCGGCGCGCGCCGACAGGAGACGCGCCTCGGCCATGGCGATCTCTTGCGGCGTGGCGCCGGTCACCAGAGCGTCGAGCGCGGCCTGTGCGCCCGCTTGGTCGGCCAGGGCAGCCTGGACCGCAGCCTCGGCCCCAGGGGCCTTGCTGCGCGCCATCTCCGCCGCGGCCTCGGCTGCGGCGATACGGCTCTGCGCGACGGCCAGTTGCTGGCGCGTCGGCCCCAACTTGACCAAATCTGCCTTGGCGCGGGCAGCTTCTAAGGTGGCCGTCGCTTGATAGAGCGCCAACGCTTCGGGCCGCGACGCGATCTGCGGGTCGCCGCGTACCACATTATAGGCGGCCTGGGCATGGCTGACCCCTGCCTCGGCGATCGCCAGTTCGGCCTCGGCCGCGGCGATCTCGGTCTCGGTAGGGTGGCTGGCCAACTCGGCGTATTCGTTAGACGCGATCTGCACCTGGGCTTCGGCCTGCTCAATAGCGGCCTCACATTCCAGCATCTGGCCTGCGGCCAAGGTCACCTGGGCTTCGGCGGCCGCGACCTGCGCCTCGGCAGACGCGATCTCGGCGGCGGTGGCTCCGGCGCGCAGTTTGGCCAAGGCGGCTTCCGCCTCGGCGACATTGGCGGAGGCCGACTCAACCTGGCTGGCCAAGACCTGGTTCTCCAAGTCGAGCAGCAGATCGCCCGCCTCCACCCAGTCACCTTCCGCCACATAGATTTGCCTAACTACGCCGCCCACCGCGGTGCTCAGCCCGGCCCACACCAGCGGTTTCAGCGTGCCCGACGCCCAGATCACGTTTTCGATGTCGGCGGCCTCTTCGGCAGCGCGCTCGGCGGCGCGCTCGGCCTCCTGGGCGGCAGGCTGCACCCAGTAGGTCTGATAGGCCCACCAGCCCGCCAGACCCAGGACGATCACCAGCGCAATCACTCCGATCCGTTTCATGGTCCAATATCCTTCGCTCGCCGGATTGTGCGGTCGGATTGCTTGGTCTCATCCAGGGTAGGGACAGGCCCCC
>QEUY01001015.1 GCA_003577365.1 Chloroflexota bacterium
GGCAAGCAGGGCGATATCGCGGCACACAGCAGCGCCGTGCAGTTGCATGTGGAAGGTAAGCCGTTCTTTTCGCAGCCCGACGCCATGGCGGTGCTGGAGCAGATCGAAGGCGCGCTGGCCTATGTCGATACGCTGGCCCCGCGTCCGGAGGCGCAACGCTTCCGGCAGCTGCGCGCCACGCTCGAGGCGGCGCACAACCAGCTTCACCAGCGCATGCACCGCGCCGGGGTCTTCCACCGCCATACGCCGCTGCATACGCACGGCGCTCCACAGGAACATTGATCTTGCTCAGGCCGGCGAGGGCAAAAAACGCATTTGCGCCCCGCCGGCCTGCCCATTATACTGTATCAAATTCCTCACTTGAGTTGGCGGCGGCGTTTTTCCTCTGGCCGCGCGGTTGGTGTGTAGTTCAGGAGGTTTGATGATGCGGGAGGACCCCTATCCAAGCCGGTTTTATCCTCGGATCGAGGATGACGCTTCTTTTAGCGGCGACAGTGCGCCCGTCGCGGGCCTGTTCAGAAACGACCACGACCTGCGCCGCATGCTCTCATTCTTGCTTGCTACCTATCTGCTCGCTGCCCTGCTCTTTGCCTTGACCACCCAAGCCAACGCCGCCCCGCTCAACCGCAGCGCCGCCGCGCCTGCGGCATGGACAGTATCGGGCGAAGGCTGCGCGGGCATGGGCAACCTGGCGACGCGCTAGCAGCTCGAGGCGCTGAGGCGCAGCAAACGGTTTGACATCGAGCAGACGATATGGTATGGTCCCACAGGTGATGCCGCGCGGCATCGCGCCAACTTGGTGAACTGGATTAAAGGAGTACCGGGCGTGACGGATCGGACAGCCGACCAGGCGATAGCGCAACGAAGTGGGGACAGCCTGCCGCAACACCGGTAAGCCATTGGATTGAACCATCCACGGCCACAGGCGTTTCCCGCCTGTGGCCGTTTTTGTTTGCCCGGTCTGGCTGTCCAGCGACGCGACGATACGCGACGATGCGCAGCGGACAGCAGGGATTGGGACCCCGAACGGTCATGGGAAATGCACCCGTGGCCGTTTTTGATTGGATACAACGATACCGACCACCCCCTATTCAAACCTTGGTTCACGTGGCGCAGCGCCACCTAGGCGGCTTTCTTTTGAAGGCCCCGCCAATCATCTGGAGCAATCACGATGTTACTGACTGTCGAAAATCTATCCAAAGCCTATGGCGATAACCAGGTGCTCAACCAAGTCTCGCTGACGCTGGCCGCGGGCCAGAAGCTGGGGTTGGTAGGCGCCAACGGCGTGGGCAAATCGACCTTGCTCAAGATCATCGTGGGCGAGGTGCAGCCCGACGCCGGCCAGGTCCGCATCGCCCCCGGCGTGGAGATCGGCTATCTGCCGCAAGTGCTGGAGGCTGCCGAAGGCCAAACGCTCCAGGGGTTGATCCTGGCGGCGCAGGGCGAGCTGGCGCGCGTGGAAGACCGGATGCGCGCCTTGGAGGACGCCATGGCCGCGGCCAACGGCAACCTCGGCACGCTGCTGGCCGAATACGGCCATCTGAGCGACCTCTTCGAGCGGCGCGGCGGCTATGACCTCGAACACCGGCTGGACGCCGTGCTGGCCGGTCTGCAGGTCGA
>QEUY01000034.1 GCA_003577365.1 Chloroflexota bacterium
GGCGATGCCGTGACCGGTGTCAAGCCTGAGTACAGCGACTGCCAGCGTCTGGCGGCGGAGCAGGGCGTGCCGGTGCGCCACGTGTACGAAACCGCCTTGAGTGCAGCCGTGCGCGAGTTCCTAACCACACCGGCGGCGCAGATCGAATCGTGATTGAGAGAGGGCAGAACATGAGAGTGATGCGGGTCAATGATTATGGAGCCTTGAGCCAGGCCGCAGCCGACTGGGTCGTGGCGCAAATTACAGCCCGGCCAGACGCCGCAGCCGTCTTCCCGACCGGCAACACGCCAATCGGTCTCTATCAGGAACTCGCACGGCGGTACACGCTCGGTCTCTTCTCCACCACACAACTGCGGCTCTTTCTGCTTGATGAGTATTGGGGGTTGGCAGACGATGACCCGCGTTCATTTTACATGTGGCTGACGCGTGAACTGTTGAACCCGTTGTCCATTTCGCCCCGCCAGTTGACCCGATTGCCTAGCCACGCCACCGACCCGGAAGCTGCCGGGTGCGCCTTCGATGCCGCCATCACTGCCGCCGGCGGGTTAGACTTTGCCGTTCTGGGGCTGGGGCTCAATGGTCATCTCGGTTACAACGAACCACCCGCTGCCGCGGATGCACCGACGCGCGTGCTTACGCTGACCGAGTCGAGTATCGAGAGTGCAGCCGGCTATTTTGGGGGCCGTGACCGGGTTCCGCGCCAGGCCATTGCCCTGGGCATGGCGCCCCTGCTGGCTGCCCGCCACATTTTGCTCATCGCCTCGGGTGAACAGAAGCGAGACATCTTGCGGCGTGCGCTCAAAGGCCCGGTCACACCGGAAGTGCCGGCTTCGTTTTTGCAGCAGGCGCCCGCTGTGACCGTGATTGCCGACACAGCGGCATGGCCCGAAGGGGATGCATGATAAGCTGCCCGGCTGAGCGCAAGACCAGTCAGTCAAGCAAGGCCGCACAGCCGGGAAAGAGCAGATGGCGGACGAAGACCGGCCCTGTTGCCAGCGGCCAGGTAGGCTGAGCATCGGGAACTATTTCGTCTGCCTCCTCTTGAGTTAGCAGCTCCCAACCCTGTGCGCCAAGCACTTGTTGGACGAGCCGGAACAGTTCGCTTTCGACTGGCCCTTGCTGTGCGGCGCCGGTTGCAGCATCTTGTCTGAGCGAGTCTTGGCGATGCGAGTTGTGCTGCCAGTAGCTGTAGGCCCAGTGGCTGTAGGTCGAAAGCAAGATGTGCAAAGTGGCGGTTGCTTGCGCCAGGAGGGTCCGGCGCCCTATTCGTTTCTTGGGTCTTTCACCCGCGAGGGCGGGTAGTTGGAGATGGTAGAAATTGAAGAGGTCAATCGGCGGCTCCCAGGTGACAAGCGGCCCGGTTTGCGTCTCGATCGCCCCAACCAATCGTTCAACCCCATACCGGTGTAGTCGATAAAATTCAGGGTCACGCGGCAACGCCCCGGCCAGAAACTGATGAACCGTCTCTTGTACCTCCTTGCGCATGGGTCTCCCCTCAGGTAAAGCTAAATTGCGGATTCGGCGGTTTTTGATGAGGGATTCGCATAGTCAGAGAGCACTGTTCATTCTCTACCAATAGTCGTAGGTGCTTGCCAACCGTAGTGGATATTGTACACAGATAGTCCCGAATCAAAAACAGGTGTTTCTATTTCTACGCGAGTGGCTCCGACGACCGGGCTTGTGCCGCGAGGTGCACATGGGGAGGTGCGCACCGTGCCATGTTCTTTGGTTTCGGCGGCAAGGTTTTCCGTCAAGCGAACCATAGCCGTCTTTGCGGTCACATACGCCGCAACGTGGGCGGTCGCCGCCTTGCCAGCTGCACTGGCGATGTTGATGATCCGCCCCCGCTGGCGCGCCACCATGCCCAGTAGCACCGCACTGCTACACAGAAGCACGCTGCGCAGGTTGATCTCCATACTGCGCCACCACTCATCGGGGTCAATCTTCCACAGCGGGCCGAGTGGCGTGACAGTACCCGCGTTGTTGATCAACAGATCGACCGGCCCGAACCGGGCAGTGACGGTGTCGACTATCGCCGCGACGGCCTGCCGCTCGGTTACATCGGCGGGGACGGCCAGCGCCCGCCCGCCGCTTTGCTCGATCTGAGTAACCGTTTCGTCGAGTTCGGATGCGGTGCGGGCAGTCACGGCCACCGCTGCCCCAGCTCGGGCCAGTGCCAGGGCAAAGGCGCGGTCGCCCCGATGGCACGCGAACCGGTCAACACCAACCCGATGACATCCTGAAGCCTGTCGTATCCACGGTCCTTCCACTCCAGGAGGCGCGCCAGGCGCACGTCTTGAGCGAGAGCCGGCATGTGCGCGGGAAGATTGTCCTGCAAGTTGTGGCGTGAGCTTCGATCTCCTAAATGGATAAGCGCGCTTCAATCTCATCGTCGATCAACCGCCCCGTCGGCTCAAAGCCGGCGCCGGCGCAGAGGCGCGCCATCACCGTGTTGCTCGGATCATAGCTGATGGTGATCGCATGTGCCCCCGGCTCGGCTTTGATCTGCTCGATCACCCGCTCCATGCCGGCGCGGCCATAGCCGCGCCCCTGGTAGCGCGCATCGATCATAAAGCGCAACACATGATGCACCCCCGGCTCGGCGGCGGTGTGGTGGGGCGAGACGCCCGTCGCCGGCCAGCGGCCATAGAGCACAAAGCCAACTATCGTTTCATCGGCATAGATGCCGTATGGCTGCCACCAGCGTTCGGCATAGGCCTGAGCCAGCGACAGTTGGTTGGGTGAGACAAACCCGATGCGCTGCTGCTCCTCGGTTGGAGCGAGCGCGATACATTCGATCCAGTTATCGCCGGTGATGGGGCGCAGGGTGATGGTCATCAAGGCCACTCCTTTGGCTTGTCCATAATCGCAATCGGGAAGTCAGTCTCCATCTCTGCGGCTTTGAAGATCGGATGTTGCGCGGCGCGCCTGGGTGCCTGTTCCGCCACGTGGCGAAAGAGGTCAAAGACGCGCACATAGCCGTCGCCCATAGTGCGACCTTCCCCACGCAATGCCTCTAGCAGATGGTGTGTGAAGAGGCTGTTCTCCATACCGGGCAACACCCAGGAAAGCTCGTCTGGCCGCGAAGAGGCGATCAGCGCCCGGCCCCGTCCCTGGGCCAACTGCGCATAGGCGTCGTCGCTCCAGCCCTGCTTGAGGCCGCCGATGCTGCCTTTGGGGTCGCCGATGCCGCCGCTGTGACAGCAATCTAGCAAGACCAGGAGCCGGGCGACCTCGATTCTGTTCAGCCACCTGGTCACTTCTGTGCTGGCAACCGCCGTATTCCGCAAGCTGTCCAGGCTGCAATCGTGGGGCAATAGATACGCGGCGCCATCGCTATCTCGCGCACCGTGGCCTGAGAAAAAGAGCACCACCGTGTCGGCGGCCGTCGTGCGATGGGCCAGGTCGTCCAGCGCTTTTTGAAGATTCTCGCGCGTTGCTTCCTGGTCCAACAGCAGGCGAACCTGCCCGGCCGGATAGCCACAGCGGTCGGAGAGCAGGCGGCTCAAGGCGATGGCGTCGTTGCGCACGACCGCCGGCAGGCTCGATACCCCCTGATAGTCGGCAATGCCGATGATCAGTCCGTGGCCCCAGGCAAACTGGCCCGAAAATGGTTGCGGCGCCCGGACACTGGTCACCTGGGCCTGGATTTGATCATCCACCTGGATGGGCGGAACACCCAGGATGCCGGCCAGCAGGCGCTTGAACGCTCCCGTGTCGTCCAGATCGGAGAACTCCACCATTTCGTAGCGGCGCAGAAAGGGAGGCAGGTCGCGCCGGCTGGGGCGGGCCGGGCCGGGCAGCAACACGGGGATCACTCGGTAACTCTGCTCATCTTCCACCCGTGTCTGGATGGCGGTGCGCATCTGCTCGTTCTGCCAGCCGGCAATGGTCACATGCGCGCCGCCGACAAAGACCGCGCACGCCTGCGCCTGCCTGAGCGCGGCTTCCATTTGCTCCTGCAACGGCTGGCCGGGAACACTATGCCAGGGCGCAAACCAGAAGGTGAGACGGCCATCGGCGTACAGGCGGCGGGCCAGGCTTTCCACCTGGTCGCGGTTGGTTTCGCTGTAGCTGAGAAAGACCTGATTGGTCACGAACACTGCTCCTTTCCCAGATATTGTTGGCATTCGGCTGCCGTCAAGGTGCGGCCGGCGCGCACCTCGGCCTCGGCCAGCATCGCCTCGATATCGGGGTAAACTCGCCAGAGCCAGACCCCGCCAGTCTCGCAGCGTGTGCCGGTGAGCGGATCGAACACGTCGCAGCCAGCGGTGACGATCTGGGCGCCGTCGGGTCGAAATGCGGCCCACTCGATCCAGTGGTTGTCCACGGTGTAGAGCCGTTCGCCTTGAATGTCCCACAAATTGGCCGAATGGTGGATGCACCACCCACTTGCGTTTACCTCGTTGCACTCTACCGTCAAGATACGCTCGCCAGTTGGGTCAAAAGTCGCCACATCTACAGAAAGAGTGTTCTCTCCAATGACAGCAACCAATTGTCCGTTCAGATTCCACAACCGGGCCGGCCCCTCCTTACTTTCGACCAGAACCAGCGTCCCGGCCCGGTTGAACGTTGCAAACTTGACGCCGCCGGGGTGCCCGCCCAGCACGTGCAACGGGTTGCCGTCCCAGTCCCACAGGCGCAGTGAGCCGTCGTCACCATAGGTGAGGATGTATGTGTTTGTGCTGCTGAAGCGGACGCCGCGAGTCGGCCCCGTATGACCGGTTAACGTCAGGAGCGGCTTGCCCTCTGCATCCCAGACGCGCACGGAGCCATCGTCGCTGGTGGTGGCGAAGCGCGCGCCATCCTCGCTGTAGGCAATGCGGTTGACTGGGCCGCTGTGACCGGTCAGGACAGTCAGCGTCTGGCCATCGGCATCCAACAGCCGCGCGGTGCTGCCCTCGCCAGCGATGACCATTCGTCCACCGTCCGGTGCGAAATCATAGCCACCGGGGAAGCGATAGTCCGCCACCTCGCGTACAGGATTGCCGTTAATATCCCAGAGGCGCAGTGCGCCCCTTGTACACTCATAGGCCGGCGAGAGAACATCACAGGTCAGCGTGGCAAACTGAGTCCCTTGACGGTTGAAGCGAGCCGCCACAACTAGCGCCGCGCGCTGTTCCAACTGGGCCAGCAACGTGCCGTCCTGGTCCCAAAGCCACACACCATCTTCGGCCACGGTGACCAGCCGGTCGCCGGCCGGGCTATACTCGGCCAGACGTAGAAAGCCCTGGTGGCCTGCCAACTGCCGTTCCAGGCCACCGGTGGCGTAGCGAGTGTCCCAGAGTTGCACCAGGCCATCTAGCCCGGCGGTCAGCAGCCGGCTGTGGCCGGGGGTGAAGGCTGTTGCGTTGACGATGCCTTCGTGTCCGGATAGGGTTGCCACCCGCTTGCCGTCAGCATTCCAGAGATAAACATCGGTTGCCATGAGATTGGCCGTCGAGGGGGCGGGCTGCGTGCTGGTGGTGATGATCAAGAGGCCATCCGGGCTGTAGCCCACGCGCCAGAAGCGTTCCACCTGTGCGTCGAGCGTAGTCAGGAACTCGCCCGCAGTGGTCCAGAGGGCAACCTCGTTGCCTGATTGGGCGAGGATACGGGTTCCCGCCGGATCGAAGATGGCGAAGAGCACCTGGTTGCGAAATTGATAGCCGCCCAGCGCCCCTAGCGGCTGGCCCGCCGCGTCCCAAAGACGCACGATACCGCCGTTGCAACGACCGTCACTTACAATAGCGCACTCGGCAGTGACGATGCGGCTGCCGCTGGGATCGAAGGCCGCCCAGTTGACGCCCGCGCCCTCGGCGAAGGTGGTTGCTGGTTGGCCATCGGCATCCCACAGACGAGCGTAGCCGGCTGTACACACCCCCTCGGCATCGGCAGTGCGGCAGTGGGCAGTGAGGATGCGGGCGCCGTCGGCGCTGAAAAGAGCGCTGGCGGTGCGCTGTGCCTCTTCGTCTAGCACGGCGCGGAGCTGTCCATCGACGCCCCACAGGCGGGCGGGTTCAGTTTCGCCCACCGTGAGAATGTGCTGGCCGTCGGGGCTGAAGAGGGCCGAACGTAGAGCGCCAGTGTAGCCCGGCAATGCAACAATTTCCGTGAAACCATCCGCGTCCCACAGTTGTACGATGCCTTTGTCATCAGCCGTCAGCAGCCGCTTGCCATCGGGGCTGAAGACGACCAGGCTGAGGTCAGCGTCATGGGCTGCGAACTCGGCCAGCAGATTGCCCTCAGCATCCCACAGCCGGGCTTGGCTCGCGCGGCAGAGACCGCTAGCCAGCCGTTGGTCGCAGCCGGTAGTCACGAACTGCCGCCCCTCCGGGTGCAGCGCCAGCGACCAGGCGTGGCTGTCGTGCGCTCTAATAGCCTTCACCAGGCGTGTATTCGGCGCTGCCAGTAAGGTGTGAAGCGCAGTCTCCGCCTCAGTCGTTACTTCGCTATCCATGCGATAAGTCAACAGCGCAGCCTCGCGAGCCAGCAGCAAGGCTAAAGAGGGATCATCATCGTATAGCCGTTGCGCCTGACTTGCCAGCGTGCGTGCCTCTGCTTCACGTTGACCCTTCTCTGCAAGTTTCTGGCGCTGTTCGGCCAGTGACCGCTGCTGTTCCGCCTCGGCACTCGCGGCCACAGCCGTTGCGCGGTCGGCGATTGCTGTTGCTTTCGCGTCGGTGGCCTCCTCAGCGCTGCGGTTGGATTGTACGCTGGCAACGCCAGCCATGATGGCGAACAGGAGGGCGACCAGCCCGATGCCGGCCAGCCAGCGGGCGCGCTGCTTCAAGCGTCGGGCGGCAAGAGCCTGCTCCTGGGCGCGCAACTCCGCCTCTTGGGCCAGTTGTTGGGCGGTCTCCAGTTCGCGGTGGCGCTGCGCCTCGCGGGCAGCCTCCTCTTGGGTCTGCAACTGCACACTAGCGCCCAGGAACTCGTGCTCCTGCGGATTCATCTCGGCGCCGTGCTCGGTGGCCCACTCCATCGCCTGGGCCAGTTGTACGCCGCGGTAGAGCGCACCGGCGTCCCGCTCCATCTCCAGCCAGGTCTGGGCGGCCTGGGTCAGACGGCGGTGCAGACGCAGGCCGGCCCGGTCGGCCTCGAGCCAGCCGTGCAGCGTGTCCCACTGCTGGATCAGCGCCTCGTGGGCCACCTCGACGCTTTCAGCATCGGCCACGATCAGACGGGCAGACGGCGCAGAGAGGGCCGCCAGCACCTGATTCACATCCTCGGCCTGAGCGCCCACGGGGTAGAGTTCGCTGCGTCGGACGCGGCGACGGGTGTCACCCGCCCCGTCGCCGAGGCTGGTCAGGCGCAGAAAGATGGCGCGGGCAACGCTCTGCTGTGCCGGGGTCAGCGCCTCGAACGTGGCCTGGGCGCGGCGTTGGAGCGCCCCGCGCACACCGCCGCTAGCCTCGTAAGCATCCACCGTGAGCCACGGGCCATGGCGGGCCAACCAGAGTTCGTAGAGCGCGTGTTGCAGCAGCGGCAGCGCCGCCGGCTCGGCCGCCACATCCCGCAGGATAGTGTTGACCAGGCCCTTCTCAAAGAGCGCGCCCACGGTCTGGGCCGGCAGCACGACTGCCTCACGTAGACTGGTGTTGTCCAGCGGACCCAGCAGAAACTGGCGGTCTTGGAGCAGGCCGCGCAGCACAGGCAAGGAAACGGCGTCGTCCAGGAAGTCCGCACGCAGGGTGATGAGGATGCGGATGCGGTTATCGCCCTGCCCCACCGCGTCCGCCAGCAGCCTGACAAAGGGCTCCATCTGGCTGCGACAGTCTTCCATCCCCTCCTGGCAGGCGGTGAAAAGTTCCTCGAACTGGTCGATAAAAAGCAAGACGCTCCCCGGCTGGGCGGCCAGATGGGCGCCCAGCACCGTGCTTAGGCCAGTGGGCTGCTCCGCCAACCGCGTGGTGAACTCATCCACCAGGCGCAGATGCTCAGCGAAATCGCTCGCCGGTGCGACCAGAAGCGCCAACTGTGCGGCCACGGCGCGCAGCGGCTGGCTGCCCGGTGTGCAAGTAAGGACAGACCAGCGCGGGCTAGCGGGCGGTGCGCTGGCCCGCAGCGCCGGAATGACGCCGGCGCGGACCAGCGACGACTTGCCGCTGCCCGACGCACCGACGATGGCGAGGAAAGGTTGCTGGGCCAGGCGGGTGAGGATCTGGCTGGTCTCGTCCCGCCGGCCAAAGAAGAAGCGGTTCTGTTCGGCCTCGAAAGGGAGGAGGCCGCGGTAGGGTGCGGGTTCGTCAGGCAGATAATAGCCACCCGGTGTGATAGCCTCGCCGCGGATGCCGGCTGCCAGCCGGGCCAGGGCCTCGGCGTCGTCCAGCCCGGTGCGGAAGTCGACCCATGCCCGTCGCGCCAGAAAGCCGCTGAGACCATCCTGGCGGGCGCCGGGGAGCAAGACCGGGATGACGCGCATCTCGTCACGGGTGCGCACGGCCTCGTCCACCGCGACCCGCATCTGTTCGTTGTGCCAGGGGCTAAGGCCCGACGGCCCTATACAGACCGCTACCGTTGCGCTCTGGGTTAGCGCCGTCTCGATCTCTTCCTGCCAGGGCTGGCCGGGAATCAGGTGCCAGCGGTCGAGGAAAGGTTGCAAGCCGGCGCTCGTGCGCAAGGCATCTGCAAGCATCAGGGCCGCCTGTTGGTCTGCTTCGCTATAGGAGAGGAAAACATCGAATTTGGGGGGCGTCACCGGCGCTCCTTTCCCATTTACTCTATCATGGTCAAGCGGACAAGGTGGATGGTCGTGTCCCGGCCAAGACACCGGGCCTCGACCCCGTGGGCGACCAGCAGGCGGTTGGCGTCACGCCAGGCCAGAGCGGGGCGTTTACCGATATAGGCATAGCCCACGCTGCAGATGCGACCGGCCACGGCGTCGCCGTCTTCGACCATTCGTCGCTGCCAGACAGGGCGTGACGTGTCGCAGCGGCTGCTACAATAGACATAGTGGACTTGCTTCGGTAGAAAGGCACTATCGGCTACGACCAGATGCGGGCGGGATTGCCCATCCAGGAGCAAGTCCACATTGCCCCCTTCACCCTCCGCCAGCCCCACGTTGCTCTGCGTCCAGTTGGTGAAGAGATGGCACTCGTTGTTGCACTGGAAGTAGTACAGGCGTTTCTCCTCGCCTTGGACGCCGGAATGGCCGGTGTAGACGGCCAGCCTGGGGCGACCGGCGGCATCCAGCCGCAGGCTGAGGTCCAACTCATTCCCCAACTGGATGAGCGCCGTGGCCTGCCAGTTGGCGACAGCGGTGCATTGCACATCGCACGTGACATAGACAAGCCCGGTTTGCCCGTTATTCTCGGCCGACAAGGCCAGCCGGAGCCGGTTTTGCGCATCGAAGGCCAGCGAGAAGCTGCCAAGCAGGTAGTTATCACTGATCTTCTGCTCACGCCAGTTCTGCGCCGAAAGACAAGAGGCAAGACAGTAGGCATGGAAAGCGCCGCTGTGGCCGGTCTGGGTGCTGGTGTAGAGAAAGTGGGGGTTGCCGTCAGCGTCCAGCGTGAAATGGCGACCCTCGCCTTCCCCGACACTCTCTGTCGCCACGGTGACGCTACGCCAGTTGGCCGCGCGGGTGCAGGCGCTGTCACAAGCGGCGAAGAGATAGTGCCCATCTGTGCGCCAGTCGCGCTGGGCGAACCAGAGCAGCCGCGGCTGGCCGGTTGCGGTCAACACCAGCCGGACTTCGGACCCAGGGAGACCGGCATCACCTACGGCGATGACCTGCCAGCTTTCGCGGTTTAGACAGTTCGCAGCACAATAGGCATATTGGGCGGGCAGGCGACCATCGGCTGCCGGGCTGACCGGTTCAAATGCCATGTGAATGCCACCCGCGCTGTCCACAGCAACGCTCGGATGGGCGACGTTGCTCAACGTGGGAAGGAGCACCCCTGACGCTCCTGTCTGGAGAACAGGGGCCGGCGCAATCTCTTGCTGCGCCGCCGGTGGGGCGGCGTGGCCCGCCAGCGGCCAGATAATCAGAAGAAACCAACCGCCAGTCACAATGAGAATGACAGACGTGCGATACCGGTTGTTCATAATTGCCCCCAGAGCCATTAGGCCATTCATCCAACAACACCGCACAGCACACAGTTGCGCGGCTGTAGCGCCGTCCGCAGTCGTTTATATTTCCAGTCTCACTTGAGCGCCCAGGTTTCCGGTAACCTCACCGGGCGCTAGGCAACCCCGCATCAATCCACGCCTGCACACCGCCCTCCAGAATCTGCACATTGGTAAAGCCCATGTCGTGGAGCAGCTTGCCGCTCAGCGCACCCAGCGGCCCCAGGATGCAGGTGGTGACGATGGGCCGCGCACGGTCGGCCAGTTCGGGATGCCGCCAATCTTCGGGCACTTCGTTGTCGGCCAGGTAGGTCAGTGCGCCGTACGAGAAGTTGACCGCGCCCGGCACCGTGCCCGTCTGCGCGATGTCGGCGGCGTCGCGTACGTCGATGACCAGCAGGTCCGGCTCCTTCTTCTGGCGACGCTGAAGATCGGCCGGCTTGATGGTGGGCACGGCGCGGTATGCCTCCTCGGCCATGCGGGTAAAGGTCTTGGGGGCGCCGTTTGCGCTGGCGGGTCTGTCGCCGACTGGGCCTCGTGTGGTGGCTGTATGTTCCGCCATGATGTCAAAGATCTTTACGCTGGCATTGCTCAAGAAGGTCGTCTCCTTTGCAGCAGCGACAATCGGCCCGGCCAGGAACGCCTTTACCGCGGCTTCGTCGTCGAAGAGGTAGATCCCGCCGCACTCCTGTTCTGTCTCGTTCACCAGCCAGATTTTCCAGCGCAGGCCGGGTGTCTCTGCGATAGACTGGGCAGCCGGCAGCCAGGCTTGCTCCAACTCGGTTCTCGATACGTCGCTGAAGGTGAAATTGATCTGCAGAATCTTTTGAGACATGGTTGATCTCCTGATTGAGTTGAATGGTTGAGAATTCTGTTACTGGGCCAATCTGGGTAGCGCCACAGAAGACTGTGTATGACTGAGAAGATAGCACGAAGGGACTTGCGTTTTATGCCATTTCTTGTCAAAAATCCCCATGTATTCTTGCGCAATCTGATCTATAATGATGGGGACCCTATTGCGTGTACCGCTGTGGAAGGGAGGGTTGTGTGCCTGCTTTAGATGTACCGCTCTCCAATTTCACGACCTGTGGGGAACTGCTCAAGTTCCTGCGCCGTCGCGCCCGGCTTTCGCAACGGGAGCTTTCGATTGCCGTTGGCTACAGCGAATCGCACATCAGCCGTATCGAGCACAACGAGCGCCCTGTGGATCGCACGAGCCTGCTGGCCCTTTTCGTTCCTGCGCTCCACATCCAAAGCGAGCCAGAAGTGGTCGAGCGCCTGTTGACACTCTGCGCACAATCCACGGCTGCTCCCAGCGAACCAGCCGCGCCAGCGGCGCCTGCGGACACGCCGTCTATTGCGGTCGCGCAGCCGGCAAACCACAGCCACCTACCGATCCAGCTCACCTCGTTTATCGGCCGCCAGGAGGAAATGACCGAGTTGTGTGACCTGCTGCAGAATCCAAAAGTTCGGCTGGTCACGCTGACTGGGGTAGGCGGGTGCGGCAAGACCCGCCTGGCCCTGCGCGCTGGCGAGGAGGTGGCGCAGGCATACGTGCATGGGGTCTGGCTGGCAGAACTGTCCTCCCTGACCGACCCGAACCTGCTGTCCAAAACGGTGGCTGCCGCCTTCAACCTGACCGAGCGCATTGACCAACCTGTCCTCACTGGCCTAACCGATTTCCTATACCCCCGGCAGGTGTTGCTCATCCTGGACAACTGCGAACACCTGGTCGAGGCCGTCGCCCGCCTGGCCGCGGCGCTCTTGCGCGCCTGCCCACGGCTGCAAATCCTGGCCACCAGCCGGGAATCTCTCGGTGTGCCGGGCGAGGCCAACGTGCGCGTGCAACCGCTGGCGCTGCCACCGGCGCTGCCCGGTGCAAAACCGGCCCGCGCCGAAGTGGAAGGCTATGATGCCATCCAACTCTTTGT
>QEUY01001016.1 GCA_003577365.1 Chloroflexota bacterium
CTCGCTGCGAACTCACTGCAGCGGCGGGATCTTCAGCTCCATGCCGGGGCTGAGCAGTTCCGGCGAGGGCATCACATCGCGGTTCAGGTCGATCAACTCCTGCATCCGGTCGGCGTTGCCATAGATGTTGTACAGGATGCTCCACAGCGTATCGCCCTCCTGCACCACATAGGTCGGCAGCGGGCGCAGCAGCAAGTCCACGGCGTTGACCTTGGTCACACCGGGGGCCGTAGCGACCGCGTCGAGCAACTGCCGCCGCTGCTGGTCCAACTGCACGACCCCGCGCAGCAGCAGCGTCGTGCCCTGCAAGAGCGCATCCACGCCCAACTCTGCCAGTTCAGGGTGACCGGTCTGGCGCAGATAGCCGGCCAGGTCAAAGTTGTCGGCCTCGATGATCACCACCGGCCGCGGGCTGCTGTCGGCCAGCGCGGCGGCGGGACCCTGCACGACATCATTGGGAATATCGTCATTGGGAATATCGTCATTGGGGATATCATCGCTGGGAATCTCCGGCGAAGGCGTCGGCGTGGGCAGCAGGTCCAGTGTCGCGGGCGGCGGCTGTGCTGTGCCGGCGCGGCCTGCTGCGGCATCTTGCTGCACTGGCGTGGCGCTTGGGCGCGGGCGGCTCATGTCCGCCGTCTGGGGCAGCCGGTCTGCGCCGCCGAAGGCCATATAGGCCACCGCGGCCAGCCCCAAGATCGCCATGACGGCCAGCGCGGGCCACAGCGCCTGCAGCGGGCGCGTGGCGGGCGCGGCGGTAGCTTGGTTGCGGCCCAACAGGTCGTCGAGCAGCGCCGATGCACCCTCCAGGGGGTTGGACGGCTGCGGTTGGCCGCGCAGGCCGCGCTGCCGCGCCTGGTGCGAACGCAGCAGCCATTCGGCTTCGGGCCGCAGCGTATCGTCCACGGCAATGGCCGCCACATGATGGCGCATCAGGTCATAGCGCCCGATCTGCTGCGCCAAGATCGCGGCCAACAGATGCAGCTCGGCGCTCGCAGCATAGGTCAGCCCGCGCTCAATCTGCGCCAAGGCCGCTGTGGCATCGCCTTGATCGGCCAGTTCACGCGCCCGATGGTGAAAATAGCTCGCCACAAAATCAGGGTCCAGCAGATGCTGCAGATCTTCCCCGCACTCCGGACACAGGCTTTTATCGGGGGAGATGCGGACAGCACTGCCGCAATGAAAACAGATGACCTTTTGCATGATCCGGCGCCGGTCTTTGCGTGCTTACTGGGCGTCTTGGCCCAGATGGGTATGAAGGAACTCCGCTATCTTGGTAAAGCTGTCGATGCAGATATTCGGATAGCGGGCAAACTCGGCCATGATCGATCTCAGGATTGGTCTCAGGATTGGCCGGCGATCTCGGCCAACTCGAACCAGCGCGCCAGCGCGTCGTCCAACTCGCCGCCGGTCGTTTCCAGTTGTTCGGCCAGCGATTGCAGCCGCACATAGTCGTCGCCGCAGTCGTTCATGGCCTGCGCCAGCGCCAGCTTGCGTTCCTCCAACTGGGCGATGCGCGCCTCCAGGCTCTCGACCTCGCGCTGCTCCTTCCAACTCAGCTTGCGCGGCCCCTCCGGGCGGCTGCGTTCCGGCGGCGCTTTGGCGGGCGCAGCCTC
>QEUY01001017.1 GCA_003577365.1 Chloroflexota bacterium
CCTACACCTGGCATCCTGTCAAGCCCAGCTTGGGCATCCGGCCTGATGACAACCTGTCGCCGGCGCTCGTCTGCTAACGCCTATGTCGAACTCACGTTAAGGATACGCCCAATTTGGCGATCGCGTTCTCCTGAGATCACAAAAAAGACCGGCGCTTTTGCAGCGCCGGCCCCTCGAATTATGTGTCGCTCCGCCGTCTAGACTCGATGCCACCTAACCTCGATGCCATCTAACCTCGATGATGGTCGATCCCCTCATAGCGGTCGATAAAGGCGCGGATGGTCTCTGCATCCACGGTTTGCAGCGGCAGGCGTTTGCGCCAGGCCGTCAATATGATCGGCGCGCCCATGTCCTGGTGCAGCGGCTGGCTGCCGCCCAGCGTCCAAGCTGGGTCGTTGACGGTCAGCACCACATTCCGCCCCTGGGCGAAATAAGGCTCCAAGACCGTCTCCAGTTCGGCGACCACCTCCGGACAGCCATCGGGGCATTGGTAATAGACGACGACCCCGCCATCTTCCAGATTATGCACCAAATGCTCATAGCGGATCGGCTGCGGCTGGTTGCCCCAGGCCGCCAGATTCTCATAGTGCGGCCCAGAGGTGGGCGGCGTGCTGTTATAGGCCACGGGCGAGACGCTGCCCAATGCGATGTGCAAGTTACCCTGCGACGCATAGGTTTCCTCTCCCGCCACCGGTTGTCTGCCGCGCAGGTTGATCACCATAAACGCCACTACGAGCAGAAGAATAGCGCCGCCTGCCGCGGCCAACAGCAGATTCTGGTTGCGCCGCTTGCGCGCCGATGCAGCGCGCAGTTCGGCTTTACTGCGCCGGCCTGTCGTGGCGCTTGGCGCGGAGGGGGCCGTCGTCGCAGCCGGGGCCGCGGTGGACGGTGTTTCACGTCGCATCGCCGATCCTGCCCGTGCCGTTGATTTGCGTTTCGCCATCCTGCCTCCGTACAGTAGACTAGGGGAGAGGTTGAGAGGGCGGGAGCTCGCCCGCCGCTCTGTATCGATGATTTGGACGATTGTAAACCATGGGGCTTGATTCTGCCATCCCGCGCACCGCACATACCCCCAAGGCAGCGCAGAATCAGTACACAGGACAACGCACACAGCACCATACGAGGATTCGCACGTGACCGCTCTTGCCAGCTTGATCCGCCCGCGCCGCCACAGCGCAGCCACCCGCTATTGGGAGATCGACACACTGCGCGGGGTCGCCATTGTGATGATGGTCATCTATCATCTGATGTGGGACCTGTGGTATTTTCGCGTCCTGCCCGATGTGGTGCTTTATGAAGGATTCTGGAAATATTTTCAGCGCACGATCGCCGTGCTCTTTATCGGCCTGGTCGGCGTCTCGCTGGCGGTGACGACGATGCGCAGCGCCGGGCCGCATGGCGACCGGCCTGTGCCCTTTCGCCCCTATCTGCTGCGCGGGCTGCGCATCTTTGGCTGGGGGATGGTCGTGAGCCTGGTCATGTGGGTAGCGCGGGTGGGGTATGTCCACTTTGGCGTGCTGCATCTGATCGGCTTCTCGATCATCGCCGCCTACCCCTTTTTGCGCCTGCGCTGGGTCAACCTGGCGCTGTGGGCGGCCTTCCAGATCGCCGGC
>QEUY01000035.1 GCA_003577365.1 Chloroflexota bacterium
GCCCGTGGCCGCGATCCCGCAGCGCGCCTTAAAATGCTCAAAATGGCCGTTGGTCGCCAGCGTGGCGCTGGTGCAGACCACCGTGCGCGGCAGCGGCCCATCGTCGCCTTCGGGGTGAAACAAAAACTGCGCCAGCAGCCCGGCGGGGTTGATCGGCGCGGCGTGTACCTCCAGGCTGACATGGCGGCGGTCGAAGACGCGTACCGCATAGCGCACGGTCGTACCGTCGCGGCTGGGGCTGGCGACGGTCAGCAGTTTGTTGGCGGCGCTCATCAACGCTTCGATGCCCAGGTCATAGACGCGCCGCGCCTCGGCGGCCTCGTCCGGCTCGCCGTTGCGCCGGCTGCGCCCGCCGCCTCCCTCGCTCAAATCCAGCGACGCGGCGTCGCCGGCCCCGCCGTAAGGATGGTGCTGCTTCATACGCTGCGCCAGGTCGCGCACGGCATGACCCAATTTCTTGAGCGATTCCAATTCGGTCTCGATGCGATAGGCGTTGTCGCGGCTGAGGTTGGCGATCTCCTGGAAGGCCAGCGTATTCTGAAAACGCAGGCTGTCGAGTTCATCCTCGTCAAGATGCTCGCGATAGACCGCCCGCGCCAGCAGTTGCTCCAGCGTGTAATCGGTGACGCTGGTCTCATAGACTGCGGTCGCGGTCTGCTCCAACTGATGCGCCTCGTCGACAATATAGACCGCAGCAGGCGGCAGGATGCGTTCGCCCGCATAGCCCAGTTCCAGCGCATTGAGCAGCAGATGGTGGTTGGTGACGATGATCTGCGCCTGCGCCGCCTGGTCGCGCATCAAGTTGACCCAGCACTGGTCGTCATAGTAGCGGCAGTCGCTGTGCAGACAGTCGTCGGGGAAGCTGACGATGCGCGGGCGCAGGTCGGCGTTGAGCACAAAGGGCAGGTCGTCCACATCGCCGGTATCGGTCTCGTCCAGCCAGCGGCGCACCTGGCGTACCTGGTCATCTTCGCGGTCATAGAGCGCAAACATGCGCTGCTCGGCCTGTTCACGCTCCCATTTCAGCGTGCAGACAAAATTGCTGCGCCCCTTGACGACCACGGCGCTGATCGGCTTGTCGAGCAGGGCGCGCAGAAAGGGGATGTCCTTGGTGAAAAGCTGGTTCTGCAGCGACTTGTTGGCCGTCGCCACCACCACGGTCTTGCCGCTGAGGATGGCGGGCAGCAGATAGGCGATCGATTTGCCCGTGCCGGTGGGCGCTTCGATCAACGCCACCGAGGGTTCCAGCAGGGCACGCTTGACAGCCTGCGCCATCTCCACCTGGCTGGGGCGCAGTTCATAGCCCGGCAGCGCCGCGGCCAATGGCCCATCCGGCCCAAAGAAATGGGCTAGGTCGGTGGCTTCTAATTCAGCCGGCTGGGCAGGCGCAGGCGTATCCGCCACGCCGGCAGAAGATGGGCCGGCAGGCTCAGGGATCGCTTCGGTGGGTCGGCTCCGGCGAGATTGGCGCATAGCCCAAAGTCTAGCACAGATGTGCGCCAGCCCCAACTCGCCTATTATAAAAAGTGGCCGGCACGGCGCGCCGTGCCGGCCACTGAGATATCACAGGTTCGAGGGCTACGCCCAGAGCCGCTTAGTTCGGGGGAGGCAGGATCACGGCGTCGATGGCCTGGATCACGCCGTTGGTCGCCGCGATGTCGGGGGAGACCACGTTAGCGCCGTTGACCTTCACCTTGCCGCCTGCGACCTCAAAGCTCACAGGCTTGCCCTGCTGGGTGGTGGCCTGCATGCCGTTTGTGATGTCTGCCGTCGTCACCTCGCCAGAGAGAATATGGAAGAGCAGAATCTGGGTCAACTGGCCGGTCGGGTTCGCCAGCAGTTGGTCCATAGCGCCTGGAGGCAGCGCCGCAAAGGCGGCGTCGGTGGGCGCAAAGATCGTGAACGGCCCCGCCTTCTCCAGCGTGGCGGTCAAACCGGCGGCATCCAGCGCCTGAACCAGCGTGTTGAAGCTCCCGGCTGCTTCCAGCGCCCCGATCAGATCGACCGTCGCCGCCGCGCCGGTTCCACCTGTACCCGTCCCGGCAGTGCCGGTCGTGCTCGTCGTCGTCCCGGTGGCGGTCGTCGTCTCAGTCTCCGTCACCGCGGTGGTCGAAGTCAGCGTGCCGCTGCTGCGTGCGCTCGCCGGGGTGGCGGTCGCCTCGGCCTCCTCCTCTGCCGCAGCCGGGGTGGGTGTCGCGGTCGGGGCCGCGGTGGCAGCCGGCGCGATGCCCGCGCTGATCTCGGCCTGGGTGGGCAGCTTGATCGTATCGCCCACCTCGATCACGTTGCAGTTGCTCAGCCCGTTGTAGGCGCAGATCTCATCCCACAGCGACAGGTCGCCATAGATATCGCGGGCGATCAGGCTCAGGCTGTCCCCCGCCTTCACGACATAGGTCCCGCCCGGGGTCCCGGTGCGCCCGCCGGCAGCCGGGGCCGCCGCACCGGTTGTGCCGGTGGTGGTCGTCGTGCTGGTCGTCGTGCCGGTCGTCGTCACCGTGCCGGTCAGCGTGCCGGTGGCAGTCACCCCCTGCTGCGCCGTCAAGGTCTGCCTCGCATCGTCGATCAGGACGCCGCCGTCGACTTGCAGCGTATAGGTAGCGGGCACGTTGGAATTGTTATAGACAATCACCGTGTAATTGCCCGTGCCCGATGCGGTGAAAATGGCGCGGCGCTGGTTGCTGGCCAGCCCCGGCTCGCTGCTGCCCGCGGCCAAGGCCAACTGGCTGGCGTTCTGCCCGCTGGTCCCTGTGCGGAAGCGGTTGAAGCTGGCTTCGTCCAAGACCCAGAAGTTGAGCCGCCGCGACAGCTCGCTGTTATCCTGCGGGTCGTAGCTAAGGGTCAAGGTCACCCGCGCATCGCGCTCGCTCGGCTCCAGCCCCAAGAAGTGCTGGTCGTTCTGCTCAGGCAGTTCACCGCGCAGTTCCTGGGCGCGCACCACGCCAGGCGTGCCGATGGCCGTAGGCGTCGCCGCGGCTTCCACCTCGGTCGCTGCGGAGGTCGTGGTCGCTGCGGAGGTCGTGGTCGCCGTGGTGGTCGTCGTCGCCGTGGTGGTCGTGGTCGTGGTCACCGCCGTGGCCGCAGTCGTAGCCGCCGGTTCCGGCGTCGCCTCCGCTTCGGCAGCCTCGCCCTCCTCAGTGGCTACCGGAGCCGGGGTCGCCTTCAGATCGCGCACCTGACCCTGGTCGTCGGTGACAAAGGCGTTGGTCACCTTGACAGTGAAGTCGGCGTCGGTGTTGGAGTCGTTGAACAGGACGATCGTATACGAATCGGCGGTGGCGTTAAAGGTGTAGGCCAGTTGGTTGGCCGGGGAGGTCGAACTGGCCCGGCTGCCCACGCCCATGTTGGCGTCACGTACGTCGGTGCCGCCCGTCAGAACCCGGTTGAGACCGTTGGCATCGAGAATATAGAAACCCAGCCCCTTGTCGGCGGGGAGTTCGACGCTCCACTCGGTCGTCACCGTGACATTCTGACCCTTGGTCTCCGGCTCCAACCCCAGCCAAATTTTGGCAAACTGGCCGCCGGTCAACACACCCGCCACTTCTTGGGCGCGCAGTTGGCCCGCGGCTTCTTGTGTGGCGGGCGCAGCCAAGACCGCGGGCGCAGCCAGCAAGACCCCCGAAGAGATGACCAATGCGGCGATCATACTTGCAGCGAAAAACTGTCTGAATTTCATTATGGACAATTGAGTCTCGGACATTGCGTCTCTTACCTCCAATCAACGTTCGGTCTGATGGAACCTAGATGGCCCAAAGGCCGCAGTTTGGATATGGGTGCGCGGTGGGCACCTATGTCGAAAGTGCCTTTTTTTCCAGTTGCAGATTGCCCCTCCAGGCAAGTGGTTCTAAGTACAATTGCAGCATTATACCGTTATCCGAAAAACCCGCACAAATCCCTTGGCGATCCGATAGGCTGTTCGGGCCAATAGGCGGTTTGGGCAGATAGGCCGCCACTGTGCACACTGTGCAGCCTACTGCGCGACCCACCGTGGGCCGCATCAGTCGCGGTTGTGCAGACGCAGCCCACGCACCACATAATCGGTATAGTTGCTGTCGCTGCGCACGATGCGCAGCCGGAAATCGTACAGACCATTGGGCAGTTGGCTCAGGTCCAGCCGCGCCAGGACACCATTGTCCACCGGCTGCTCGGCGCTCACCAAGAACTGCCACTGCTCAGCCCCGCTCGGCGACCAGGCCATTTCCCAACGCAGCAGGTTCGCCGCGGGGACCGTGCCCCGGAATTCAACCACGCCGGCGATCTCGTTGCCGCTGCGCGGCCGGCTGATGCCCGCCGGCGGCGCGACCGCCAACGCGGGATACCCCACGTTCGCCACGCTCAGATTACGCAGAAAGTACTCATCGTAGTTGGCGTCTCGGTAGACGATTCTCAGACGCAAATCGATCAATCCGTCGGGCAGCGCCGTGGTATCCAGCAGATAGATCGGCTCCTGCCAGGCTTGCTGCGTGCTGCTGTCGATCAGTTGCCAGTCCTCCTGGCCCGCAGGCGACAGATACAGCTCATGGCGCGCATACGGGTGGTCGGGCATGCCGTTGGCCGTGGCGACGATCTCGACTGCGCCGCGGATCACCGCGCCGTTGTCGGGTGCATAGAAGCCCTGCCCGCCGGGCACACGGCTCGACACATCCACCGTGGGGGCCGGCGTCGCCAGCGGCGAGGGCGGCACAACCACCGTCCCGCTGGGCGCGGGCGTCAGCGTGGGCGGGTTGGCATTGCGGATCTCCACCCCGCGCACAAAGGCCTCGCTGTAGTTGCCGCTGGTATCCAGGGCGCGCACCCGCAGGTCATACAGCCCGTCGGGGAAGGCCCTGGTGTCCAGTTGGTAGAGCACATCGTCGTGGACTACCTCAAAGCTGGAGACTAGCCACTGCCAATCTTCCAGACCCGCCGGCGAAATATGGATATCATAGCGCAGAAAGGCCGGCACAACCGCCGTCCCGACGATACGTGTCAGACCGGCAATGGCGTCGCCCGTCACCGGCTCAGTCACCTCGTTGACCAGCCGCTTGACCTTGGTCGGCGTCGGCGAGACCAAGGGCGTGATTGTCGGCGTCGGGGTGATCGTCGGGGTGAAGGTGGGGGTCAGGGGGCTGCTGGCTTGCGCCCACAGCGCAGTTTGGCGCTGCGGGACACCCGGCCAGAAGGCCACGATCCCAACTCCAACCGCCAACCCTATCAGGAGAAGTTGTTTTAGCCGTCTATCCATACATCAACAATACGCTTGATCGCGAGCATAGGTCACGCCGAAAGGGTACGTTCCTCATGCGCTCAGGTGACGCTGCGCCGAGTCTTGCTCAATTCGAGCGGAGATACATCGCTCAACCGCCGCGCAGCACCAGATGGTGACAGGGCGTATCCGATTCCGCATCTTGCTTGTGCGGGATCATCAGCGGCGCGCTGAGCGGCGTGCCTGTCTCGTCGACCACCGTCACCACCAAATTCTGCGGGCCGTCGCCATAGATCGGGAAGTCGAACATGCCATAGTCGTTGGGGCCATTCTTGCTCACGGCGACCGTTTGATTGCCCCACGCGTCCTGCATCTGCACGCGCACTCCGGCCACCGGCGCGCCGTCCGGGTTCAGCACCTGCCCCATCACATAGCTGCCGGGGCAAGCCCAATTGTGGATCAGCGGCGCAGCCAGCACATAGACGCCGCCCACGCCGCCCGCGGGCACAGCGTCTCGCACCATCTCCAGCGGCACGCCGCCATCCGCCGAAAGCCCGCCGATCTCTGGATTGGCGGCAGCCGCCACATCCACCACCGCGCGCAGGTCGACGTCGCCCGCTTCCGGCTCCAACGCCAACGCCTGCGCCAGCAGTTCGCCCAAGGAGTCGCACATCCCCAGATAGACCGGCGCGCCGTGGCGCAGCGCCCAGGCGCGCACCTGCTGCTGTTCCACGCTGGGCAGTGACAGGTCATCGGTCAACACCGGCGACACGGCCAGCTCCGGCACGGCGGGAGCCGCGGGGGCAAACAGCGCCAAGAGGCCCGTGCGTTGCGCCGCGCGCCCTTGTCCTGGCAGCGCCAGCATCGTGCGCTCTGCTGCGCCCTCCATGCCGCAGAAGCCGGCCAGCCGCGCCTGGTCTCCCTGGCGTGCATAGACTGGAGCCGCCGGCGCGGCCACTGTGCTGTCGGCCAGCGGCCCCGCCTCGCCCTGCGCCTCCAGCCAGGCGATACGGAACCACTCGCCCCCGGCGCGACAGGCGACGCCTGGCGGGCAGAGGTCGGCCCGCAGCACCCCGGCAGGCGGGTCAAACGACCACGCCGCCGGGTCTGAAGGCATCGCCAGCCGCGCCCGCATCTCCGGCTGGGCCAAAACCGCCTCCATAAAATCATGCCAGATAGGGGCTGCGCCGGTCACGCCGCTGGCCTGCTGCATGGGCCGGCCATCGCTGTTGCCCGCCCACACCCCGGCCACCAGATAGCGGGTGTAGCCGACCGTCCAGTTGTCGCGATAATCGGTCGTCGTGCCCGTCTTGGCCGCCGCAGGCACGCTCAGGCGCAGCGGGCTGTCTTCGCCAAAGGCCGGCGTGCGCGCGGCGTTGTCACTCAGGATATCGGTGACCAGAAAGGCAGTGTCGGGCGCGATCACCTGTGCGCCCGCCGCGGGCAGTTCGGCCCCTGCGCCGTCCTCCTTCTCCACGTCCGCCGTCTCCACGTCCGCCATTTCTATACCCGCCGCGGCGGGCGAGGGCAAGGCGGCGGCTTGCGGCTCCAACACCTGGCCGCGGCTGTCGCGCAGTTCGAGCACGCTCTTGGGCGGCAGATAGACGCCGCCATCCGCCAGCGTATGAAAGGCGGTGGTCAGGTCGAGCAGCGTCACCTCGCCGCCGCCCAAGGTCAGGCTCAGCCCATACCAGGCGCTGTCTTGGTCTAGGCTGTGTACCCCCATGGCGCGCGCCATCTCCAGCAGGCGCGGCACGCCCAGCCGGTCGAGCAGTTTCACCGTGGGGATGTTATAGCTGTTCGCCAGCGCGCTGCGCGCTGTCACCGGCCCGCGCACCTGCTCGTCATAGTTGCGCGGGCGGTAGACCAAGCTGTTGTCCACCGCCAGTTGCCCGCCCGCCAGGTTGCCGGGCAATCCCACGCTGTAGGTCACAGGAATATCCCACAGCACGCTTGCCGGGCTGATCAAGCCGTCCTCAAGCGCCGCGGCATAGAGCAGCGGCTTGATGGCACTGCCCGGCTGGCGCGGGCGCAGCGCCACGTTGACCTGCCCGGCAATCGCCGCATTGCCAAAGTCGGCGCTGCCCACCATCGCCAGAATCTCCGCCGTCCCCGGCTTCAGCGCCACCAAGGCCGCGTTGGAGAGATCGTAGATAGGCTGAAATTCGGCCACGCGCGCCGCGACGATACCCTCGGCCAGCCGCTGCATCTCCAGATCCAAACTGGTGATCACCTGAAAACCGGCGCGGCGCGTATAGTCCTCGCCCAAGGCGGCATCCAACTGCGCCAGCACATAATAGACAAAATGGGGCGCAAGGTTGGGGGCCAGCCCAGGGTCGCCCGCCAGATGCAGCGGCTCGGCAAAGACGGCGTTCGCCTCGGCCTGGGTCAAATAGCCGTGGCGCACCATCAGATCCAACACCACGCGCTGCCGCGCCCGCGCTCCCTCCCAGTTCTCATAGGGGTTGAGGTTGGCGGGCTGCTGCGGGATGCCGGCCAGCAGCGCCGCCTCGGCGCGCGTGAGGTCGGCGGCGGATTTGCCAAAATAGACCTGCGCCGCCGCCTCCGGCCCATAGGCCAACTGGCCGTAGTTGAGCAGGTTGAGATAGATCTCCAGCAGCTCGTCTTTGCTGTATAGCTCGGTCAGTTCCTGCGCCAGCCCCGCCTCCAACAGCTTGCGGTCTACCGTCTGGTCATAGCGTTGATCCGGCCCCAAAAAGAGGTTCCGTGCCAGTTGCATGGTGATGGTGCTGGCCCCGGAGACGATATCGCCTTCCTGCAAATTTTGCAGCGCGGCCCCGGCAATGCGCCGCGCATCCACGCCGGGGTTGGTATAAAAGGTCGCATCCTCGACGGCGACGGTCGCCTCGACCAAAAAGGGCGAGATTCGGTCCAGGCTCACCCAGGTGCGCCGCCCTTCGTCAAAGGTCTCGGCGATCAACGTGCCGTTGCGGTCATAGATGCGGCTGGTCTGAAAGACGCGCGGCAGCGGCCCCGGCTGGTACTGGCGCAGATAGGACTCGGCCGCGGCCAGCGGGTCCGACGCCTTGCGGTCGCCGATCAGCGCCGTGCGCGCCCCGCCCAAATTGCCGCAGCCGCCGGCCAGCAGCGCCGCCAGCCACAGCGCCCACAGGCGGATATACCCCTTTCCCATTGTGACCCCTATTGTTTCTCTATGCTCCGTTGATTGGGCCAATCGATGCCCATCCAGGCATAGACACAACGCCCCACGGCGGGTGATCGGTTCCCAATCGCAAGGGCCGCGGCCCAGGAGATGGATCGCGGCCCTTGGCTGCGCCGTATGCCGGCGCGCGGATGGCGGTCACAGGATGGCAGCCGCAGAACGGTCAATCCACCCCGCGCCAATAGACATAGTGACAGCCCTGGCTGGTCGGCCCGCCCTGCAGATGCGGCACCGTGGCCGACCCATTGCCGCCTTGGATCGAAATATAGATCGTGTTCGGCTGGTTTGGCGCCAGCACAGGGAAACTGAACGACCCGTTATTGGTCGTCGTCTGGCTGAAATTGCCCAGGTCGTCCTCATATTTGACCTGGATGCCCGACACCGGCTGGCCGTCGGCATCCATCACCTGGCCGATCACCTGGGTGCCGCCGCAGTTGGCATCATGCGCCACGCCAAAGACATTATAGCTGCTGGAGCCGCCCGACCGGATGGGCAAGACTGTGGTAGGGGAAGCCGCCAGCGCATCGGCATCCGGCTCCTCCGACTCGGCGACCGGTTGATAGCCGCTGACGGCCACCTGGCGCACGCTGTCGCCAAACATAAAGCGCGCCACATTCTCTGCTTGGTCGCAAGGCCCCACATAGAGCAGCGCATTGTTGCGCCCGCTCCAGCGCATGGCCTCGGCCTGCTCCTGGCGAATACGCCGCAGCACCTCGCTGTCCAGGTTGGTGTCCAGCGCCAGCCCCAGGGTATCTACCTCCTGGCCGACGAGGGCGCGCGTGCTGCCGGGGAAGGGCGGCAGCGGGCTGGTGATCCCGATCTGCGCCACGCGCGGATCTTTGACCACAGGCAGCGCACGCGTGAGGCCAAAGGGCATCCGCACCAACTGATGTGTCTCGCCCTCGTCGGCGCTGCAAGCCCCCAGCGTGCGCTGGCCGTTGCCGCGATCCACCGTGACCGTATGCATATTGGCCGTGATCATGCTGTCGCCCAGCGGCCCCTGGCTGCCCATCCGCTCCAGCCAACTGCGCGTAAAGACCTCTGTCTCCGGGCAGCGGATGCCAGGCGGGCAGGTAATGGTGGTGCTGATCACCCCCGAAGGCCGGATGAACGCCCAGCCGTCTTCCTCCTGCGGCGCGCCCAAGGTCTCCAGCAGTTCGGGGTCTGCCAACACCCCTTCCATAAAGGCATGCCAGATGGGGGCCGCGCCGGTCACGCCGGTCACATTGCGCATGGGCGCGCCGTTGCTGTTGCCCGCCCACACCCCCGCCACCAGATAGCGGGTGTAGCCTTCCGTCCAGTTGTCGCGATAGTCGGTCGTCGTGCCCGTCTTGGCCGCCGCCGGCCGCGACAGCTTCAGTGCGCTGTTGGCGCCGAACTCCGGCTCGCGCGCCGTATTATCGCTCAAGATACTTGTGATCAGATAGGCGCTGTCGGGCGAGACCACCTGCTCACCAGACGGGCTGCCCATGTTGAGGTCCTGTCCCCCCGGCGCGCCCGTCGTATAGAGGATCGCCTGCGGCGCTTGATAGCGGCCTGCATTGGCAATCGTATGAAAGGCGGTGGTCAGGTCGAGCAGCGTCACCTCGCCGCCGCCCAAGGTCAGGCTCAGCCCATACCAACTGGTGTCGCGGTTCAAGCTGGAAATCCCCATCGCCCGCGCGCCTTCCAACATCCGCTCCACGCCCACGGCGTCGAGCAGCTTCACCGCCGGAACGTTGTAGCTGTTCGCCAGCGCCGTGCGCGCCGTCACCGGCCCGTGAAACTCGTTGTCATAGTTGCGCGGCGTATATTCCTCGGTCTTATCCAACCTGTAATTCACCGGCACATCCCACAGGATAGTCGCCGGGCTGATCAACTCCGCATCGGCGGCCAGCGTATAGAGGACCGGCTTGATGGCGCTGCCCGGCTGGCGCAGCCGCAGCGCCACGTTGACCTGGCCGTCGATCTCCGGGTTGTCAAAGTCGGCGCTGCCCACCATTGCCAGAATCTCCGCCGTCCCCGGCTTCAGCGCCACCAGCGCGGCGTTGCTCAGGTTATACTGCGGGCGCAACTGCGTTACCTGTTCGGCCACGATCTGCTGGGCCAGGGTCTGCATCTTGAGGTCGAGCGTGGTGAAAATGCGCATCCCCGCCCGGCGCACATCCACACCGCCCAACTGTTGGTTGACCTGCGCCGTCACATAGTGCACAAAGTGCGGGGCCAACACCGGCGGCTTTTCAGCAGCCGGGTTGAGCGTGATCGGCTCGGCAAAGGTGGCGTCGGCCTGCGCCTGGGTCAAGTAGCCGTGGCGCGCCATCAAATCCAGCACAATGCGCTGGCGCGCTTTGACCAGGTCGAAATTAGTCAGCGGGTCGAGCTCGGCAGGTTTCTGGGGAATCCCCGCCAGCAAGGTCGCTTCGGCCAGCGTCAGGTCGGCGGCGCTCTTGGCAAAGTAGAGGTTGGCCGCCGCCTCGATGCCATAGGCCAAGCGGCCAAAATGGACGAGGTTCAGGTACATCTCCAGAATCTCATCCTTGGTAAAGAGCGTGGTCAAATCCTGCGAAAGCAGGGCCTCAAAGGCCTTGCGGTCCATCGACTGCTCAAAACGCTGGGCGGGCGTAAAAAAGATCTGGCGCGCCAACTGCATGGTGATCGTGCTGGCGCCCGACACCACCTCGCCCGCCTCGGCATTCTGCATCAACGCGCCGACCACGCGCCGCGGGTCAAAGCCAGGGTTGGTGTAAAACGAGGAATCTTCCGTCGCAATAATGGCGTCGCGCACATGGGGTGAGATGCGGCTGAGCGGAACCCAGGTGCGATAGCCCTCGTCCATAATCTCGGCCAGGCGCGCGCCATGGCGGTCGTAGATGATGGTGGTCTGAAAGATGCGCGGCAGCGGCCCCGGTTGGTACTGGCGCAAATAGGCCTCGGCGGCGTTCATCGGGTCCGCAGCCGGCCGGGGACGTAGATGATAGGTTTCTTTATATTGTGCCAGATAGTCGTCTAGGTTGGCGCTCAGCTCCGCCACTTCCGGCGGGACCGCGGGCAGATCGGCCAGCGACCGCCCGCGCAGCGAGCAACCGGCCAGCAGCGCCATCATCCCCACCATCAGCGCCGAGAACCACAGCCCCCGGCGCGGCACAGACAACCCCAAACCAGACATACCCAGCATGACGCCCTACCCCTCCACCCTGGCCGATTCTTACTGCAACCCGCAAACGACGACAGCTCTCGCCGATTGTAGCCCTCCTATGATATGTCTACTCTACACCGTTTCGGCTGACACACGAAGAGATGGAGCAAGAGGTACAGGATACACCGAGAGATATATCAAGAGATATACCGAAAGACATTCCGACGGATACAGCAGATACAAATCTTGTGGACAGAAGCGGCGAACCGCTCACGACCGGGATCCTTTCCGGGGGAACGCAGCCCCTCCACAATATCCTAAACAAACCCTAAACAAAAACGCCAACCAAGCTTTGCTGCGTTGGTCGGCGTTCTAATAGGCCCCGCGGGC
>QEUY01001018.1 GCA_003577365.1 Chloroflexota bacterium
CCACCGAGCAGCTTGAGCAGCCGATGACGCCGGGCGGGTGGTCGCTGCGCGATCTGCTGGCGCATCTGCTCTGGTATGCGCGCGAGGGGTTGGCACTCTGCCGTGACGGCGCGGTGCGTTACCCGGAGATGTGGGGGCGGCCCTACGACGCCATCAACGCCGACATCTGGCGCGAGGCGCAGGCGATGGCAGGGGGCGACGTACTGGCCGTGTGGCGCGCCACGATCCAGGAGATCTATGGCTGGGTGGCTGCGAGCGATGAGGCATGGTTAGCGGAACCGGTGGCTTTTCCGAGCGAGAAGCCTGTCTCGCGCCTGCAGCAGGTGGAGATCAACACCTTTGGGCATTATCGTGAGCATATAGACGATCTGCGCACCTGGCTGGAGGGGGAGGGCTAAGCGCAGAGTGTTAACCGCAAAGGTCGCCAGGAACGCAAAGGAGGAACGCAAAGGCCAGAGGAAGAACACAAAGAGCGGCCACATGAGTCATCCCGGCGTTGGCTGCTGGTCCGTCTGGCCGCCCGGCGCTAACGCTGCCGAAGCTCAAGCGCAACGCCCCCAAGCGGGCTTGAGAGCGTAGCCGCTCTCGGCAGGCTGATCTCTTTGCGCGCCTCTACCTACCCTGGCTGCTCCGCCCCACGATCAACCGCACCCCGCGGCGATAGGTCACATAGTTCCAGACCCACTGCACCAAGACCAGCACGCGGTTGTCAAAGCCGACCAGATACATCAGATGGATAAACAGCCAAGCCAGCCACGCCACCAGCCCGCTGAGCCGCAGCCGTCCGATCTGTGCCACCGCCGCGGCGCGGCCGATGGTCGCCATCGTACCCTTGTCGTGATAGCGGAAAGGCGGCGCGGCGCGCTGCGCCAGCCGTGCCGCGATCACCTTGGCAACATGGGTGCCCTGCTGCATGGCCACCGGGGCCAGCCCCGGCAGCGGGCGTTCCCGCCCATGCGCAAAGTGTGCCAAATCCCCCACGACAAACAGCTCAGGATACCCCTTCACCGACAGGTCGGGTTCGACCACCACACGCCCCACACGGTCTAGCTCCGCCCCTATGCGCTCATGGATCAGCTTGCCCAGCGGCGACGCCTGCACCCCAGCGGCCCACAACACCGTATGGCAGGGGATGATCTCATCCTGGTCGCCCAGGATCGGGTCGCGGCGGCGCAGCGTCACAGCCTGCGGCTCCACTGCGGCCACCATCGTCCCGGTGCATACCGTCACGCCCAGCCGCTCCAGTGACGCCGCCGCCTTGGCCGACAGGTCAGGCGGATAGGGCGGCAGCACGCGGTCCATCGCCTCCACCAGCAGGACGCGCGCCGCCGCCGGGTCGATACTGCGGAAGTTGCCGCGCAAGGTATACTGCGCCATCTCGCCCAGCGCCCCGGCCAATTCCACACCCGTCGGCCCTGCCCCCACCACCACAAAGGTCAACCAAGCTTGGCGGCGCGCCGGGTCCGGTTCGCGTTCCGCCTCCTCAAAGGCCAACAGCACACGCCGCCGGATCTCCAGCGCGTCGTCAATCGTCTTGAGGCCGGGCGCGGCCTGCGCCCATTCATCGTGGCCAAAGTACGAGTGCGACGCGCCGGTGGCGACGA
>QEUY01001019.1 GCA_003577365.1 Chloroflexota bacterium
ACCTTGCCCCCTGCCGCCCAGACCCTCTATCTGGAGACCTACAACCGAGTGTGGAACGAACAGCAGAATCTGGACGAAAATCGGCGCGGCCAGGTGGCCCATCGTCTGGCCTGGGATGCGATGACGCGCGAGTTCACCTTTGACGACAGCGCCGACCATCAGGGGTCTGCCTGGCATCGCAACGGCGAGACAGCCGCCGCAGAAAAATCTGCCAAGCGCGGCCTGCTCGCACGCTTGGGCCTGCGCTAGCCGCCCTGCGCCCACGGCAAACCATCCCTTCGCGGCCTGCTGGCGCACCGGCGACCGCCCTTCGATCGCGCCTGAGCGCGCAACCTATCTAGCTTACCCTAGATCACCAGAATCTAGCGCACAACAAATGACGTAGACGACCCGCTTTTGCATCGACGTTTTGTCCTATCCGGCGGCGACCACATGTCCGATGTCGCGGTGGGGTCTCTGCGCGTATGCTGGTCTCAGACATTGGGGCGTAGCATAGCCGGTTCTTCGGTCTATGCCGCGCCGTAGGTAGGAGAACCAGCAGATGAAGTGGTTTATACGCGGCCTGGCAAGCATGTTCCTGCTTGCCATGGTCATGACCCTGTCCACGTCCTATCAGCCCGCCCATGCCCAGGATGCGGCGCTCACACCGGCAGGCGTGACAAGAGTGCCGGACCGGCTGATCGTGCGATATAAGTCCGACCCCTCGGTGTTGACCGCCGCCGCATCCACCCTAGATAGCCTGGACGCCGTGCAGGTGGTGGATGTGCTGGAGGGGATGCGGCTTCAGATTCTCCAGGTCCCGCCCGCCCGGCTGGACAAGATATACGCGCAACTGCAGCGGGACCCCAATGTCGAGTCGGTCGCCTATGACATCGTGACTGTCCCGGCAGGCGTGCCCAACGACCCCGCACTGGCTTCGGGCGAGCAGTGGGCGCCGCAGCGCATCCAGGCCCCGGAGGCCTGGGAGATCACGCGTGGAGAGGGCATCATCATCGCCGTGGTCGATTCCGGCGTGGACCCCAACCACCCCGACCTGCGCGACCGGCTGGTTCCAGGCTACAACTTCTATGACTTCAACACGGATACATCCGACGGCTGCGGCCATGGCACGCATGTCGCGGGGATCGCCGCGGCGACGGGCAACAACGGCGAAGGCATCGCCGGGATCGCCCACGCGGCGCGCATCATGCCGGTGAAGGTGATGGCCGCCAACTGTAGCGGCAGCTACAGCCGGCTGATACAGGGCATTTACTATGCTGTGGACAATGGCGCACGCGTGATCGTGATCTCCTCCGGCGCGACCATGGACAGCAGCTATCTGCGCGACGCGTTGATCTACGCCCGTGAGCGCGGCGCGGTGGTCGCGGCGGCGGCGGGCAACTATAACAGCGACGCGCCCTTCTACCCCGCCGCCTATCCCGAAGCGATCTGTGTGGCGGGCACCGACACCAATGATAACCGGATGTCCGTCTCCAACTATGGCAGCCATGTGGACATCGCCGCGCCGGGCAGCCCGATCTACAGCACCTATTGGAGCAGCACCAGCGGCTCGACCTATATCAAGATGGGCGGGACTTCCATGGCCGCGCCGCATGTGGCGGGGCGGGTGTGGCCGCGCTGCTGTTGGCGCGCAACCCCAACCTGACGGTAGCGCAGGTCGAATCGCTGCTCAGCGCCAACGCCGACGACCTGGGTGCGCCTGGGTGGGACCCGTATTTTGGGGCGGGCCGCGTCAACGCGCTGCGTGCCGTCGCGGCTGCCGGCGCGACGCTCCCGACGCCCACGCCGGCCCCCACCGCCACACCCACGCCGACAGCTACGCCTGTGCCGACCGAGGTCCCGGCGACGCCCACGCCGACCGAACAGCCGACGGAGGTTGCGCCGATTCCCCCCACCCCCGAGGCCGAAACACCTGCGCCGACCGAGACGCCCGCGCCCTTGCCGACAGCGCCCGCGCCCAGCGTCCATGTCGCGGAGCTGGCGATCAGCTACGTGCGCCACTGGCCGCGCTGGATGGCGGTGGCGACGGTGAAGGTCGCCGACCAGGCCGGGCAGGGAGTGGCAGATGCCGCGGTGCAGATGACTTGGGGC
>QEUY01001020.1 GCA_003577365.1 Chloroflexota bacterium
GCCCTGGACCGCAGACCTGGAGGGCCATGCGATGCGCCATACGCTGGCCTGTCTGCTGGCGCGCGTGGCGGGGCGCTCGCCGCTGGAGTATCTGACGCCTGGAGAACGCGCCCGCCAGCAAGAGGTCGTCGTGGCGCTGATGGCCGCGCCGCCTGCAACGGTTGAGATGCTGATCACCCACTTTACGGCTGCTATATCCCTTTAGTGCTTGATCCTGTACATGATGTGAATCCGTAGGGGCCGCTCCCTGTGGCGGCCCGCCTGCGGACAGACGCGGGGGTCTGTCCCTACACGTCAAATGACTTGTCGGATGGAGCACTTAGCATATTGCCTTATAGAGGTTGCCATGCCTACGATTGCCCAGTTGGCTGCCCTTGAAATTCTCGACAGCCGTGGCCGGCCCACGGTGCAGGCGACCTGCATGCTGGCGGGCGGCGCTGCGGCCACGGCTTCAGTTCCATCCGGCGCATCGACCGGCGCGGCGGAGGCGCTGGAGCTGCGCGACGGCGACCACACGCGTTATGGCGGGCTGGGCTGCCGCCGTGCCGTCGCGCATATCAACCACGACCTCAATAACGCGCTGGCCGGTCGCGCCTTTGCGACCCAAGGCGAACTGGATGCGGCCATGGTCGCGCTCGACGGCACGCCCAACAAGGCACGGCTGGGCGCCAACGCCATCCTCGCCGTCTCGCTGGCCTTTGCGCGTGCCACGGCTGCGGGCCGCGGGGTTCCGCTCTATCAGCATTTTGCCGATCTGCTGGGCGTGCCGCTCGCCACGCTGCCGCGCCCGACAATCAATCTGTTTAGCGGCGGCAAACACGCCGGGGGGCAGATCCCGATTCAGGATGTGCTGGTGGTGCCCGCAGCGGCGCGCACGATGGACGAGGCGTTGGCGACCACCTATGCCTGTTTTCAGGCGGCGGCCCAACTGACGGCGCGTAAATATAGCATGCGCGTGCTGACGGCGGATGAGGGGGGTCTCGCCCCGCCCTTTGCCAACGCCCAGGCGATGCTCGACGACGCCGTGACGGCCATCCGGGAGGCCGGTTTCGTGCCGGGGCGCGAGGTCGCCTTGGCGATTGACGTGGCCTCCAGCCACTTTTACCAGGATGGGCGCTATCATCTGGATGGCCGCAGCCTGGACAGCCGGGGCATGATCGACACGATCCTGGACTGGCTGGATCGCTACCCAATCGTGAGCGTGGAGGATGGCTTGGCCGAAGACGATTGGGCGCATTGGCCCGAACTGGCCGCGGCCATCGGCGGGCGGGCGCTGGTTCTGGGCGATGACCTGCTCTGCACCAACCCGGCGCGCATCCGCCGCGCGCGCGCAATGGGCGCGGCCACGGCGCTGCTGCTCAAGGTCAACCAGATCGGCACGCTGAGCGAGGCCGCCGAAGCGTATCGTTTGGCGCGTGCCGCAGGCTGGCGTGTGACGATCAGCGCGCGCAGCGGGGAGACCGAGGACAACTGGCTGGCGGATCTGGCCGTGGGCTGGGCGGGCGACCAGATCAAAGTCGGGTCGATCACACAGTCCGAACGGTTGGCGAAGTATAACCGGCTGCTCGCCATCGAAGCCGAGACCAGTCTGCCTCTGGTCAGATCAGAGAAGAGAGAAAGAAAAGGAAGAAGTAATGCAATTAAGCCTCTCTGGAGCCTTTTATGAATGAGACAGTACTCGACCTAGCGACGACCTTGGCGCACTTGCCCGCCCCCTGGCCGGTGGACTTGTTGCCGGGCATCCAGGCGCAGTTGGCCGCGGGCGGGCGCAAGTTGGTGGTGCTCGACGACGACCCGACTGGCACGCAGACCGTCCAC
>QEUY01000036.1 GCA_003577365.1 Chloroflexota bacterium
CTTCCGGATAAGCCGTGCGCAGCCGGTGGATCACATCCAGATAGGCCAGGGCCGGCTTGACCATCAGGAAGTCGGCGCCCTCCTGCACATCCAGCGCGGCCTCGCGCAGCGCCTCGCGCGCGTTGGCCGGGTCCATCTGGTGCGTTTTGCGGTCGCCGAACTTGGGCGCGCCCTCGGCGGCATCGCGGAAAGGGCCGTAAAAACCCGATGCGTACTTTACAGCATAGGACATGATCGGGATATGGCTGAAGTCGTGGGCGTCTAGCGTGGCGCGCAACGCAGCCACCATGCCGTCGATCATGCCGCTGGGCGCGACGATGTCCGCGCCCGCCCGCACATGCGACAGCGCCACCTCGCCCAAGACGGCGAGCGTTTCGTCATTCAGCACATAACCCTCTTCCAAGTGGGCATGCGGCCGCGCCCCGCTGCCCTGGCCGGGCGCGCCCTGGTTGAGCAGCCCACAGTGACCGTGGTCGGTATACTCACACAGACAGACATCGGTGATGACCACCATCTCGGGCACAGCCTGTTTGATCGCCGCAACCGCCTGTTGAACAATGCCGCCGGCGGCGAAGTTCTCTAGGCCGACCGGGTCTTTGGCCGCCGGGATGCCGAAGAGCAGCACCGCCGGAATGCCCAACTCCGCGGCCGCGGTCGCAGTCCGGGCGGCGCGCTCCACCGAGAGCTGCGCCACGCCAGGCATCGACGCGATCGGGCGTTCGACTCCTTGCCCATGCGCCACAAACAGCGGATAGATAAGGTCATCCGCGGCCAACTGAGTCTCGCGCACCATCGCCCGCAGCGCAGGCGTGCGGCGCAAGCGGCGCGGGCGGATAGGCAATGCGCTGGCTGCACGCTGAACGGAGGATAGTGTCCTTCCCGCCATGGCTGTGCCGGCAGCGGTTTGGCCTGCATTGATTATATCCGGCGTGATTTCGGTGATGTGAACTCCACTCACCATAGTATCCATCTGGCTAACTCCCTGTAAAGTGTTCGACCAGCGCCGCTACGATCCCCACCATGGTATGCTCCGCCGCTACAATCTGCGGCGTGTAGCCCAGTTCCTGCACCGCGGCCGCAGTGACCGGACCAATACATACAATGACGCTGTGCTGCAGGTGCTCGCGGATCTGGACATCCCCCGCGGCCGCCGCGGCAAAGCCGCGTGCCGTGGAACCACTGGTAAAGAGGATCGCATCCCACCCCTGGCGCAGCGTATTCAGAATATCGGGGGCCAACGGCGCATCCGTGGTGGTATAGACCGGGATGTCGTCGACGCGCGCCCCGCGCGCGGCCAACTGCTCTCGCACCTGGGCGCGGCCAATGGCCGAGCGCGGCAGCAGCACGGCGTCCCCTGGCACTAACGGCAGCTCCGCGACCAGGGCATCGCCATGCGCTTGGCTGGGCACGAAGTCGACCTGAATCCCCTGTGCAACCAGCGCCGCGGCGCTGGCCGGCCCCACGGCGGCGATGCGCAGGCCGGGCGGGCGACGCTCGCGCAGCAGCCGTGCGCCAGGGCGAGCGCAGACAACCTCGACGGCGTTGGCGCTAGTGAAGAGCAGCCAAGCGTATTGATCCAGCCTCTCAAGGGCGGCATCCAGTCTGCGGCTGTCCGCCGGCGCTTCGATCTGCGCCGAAGGTGCGAGGATGACTGCTGCGCCCTGTTCACGCAGCAGTGCAGCCAGTTCCTCAGCCTGCGGCTTGGGACGGGTGACGACCACGCGCTTCCCAGCCAAGGCGGGCGGTATGCGTGCGGCCAACACCTGATCCGCGCCTTGGCAGCGCAGCTCCGCCGCGACCTGTGCCGCCACCTGGTCGCTTTCTGTGCCGGTCGCGCTGGCCTCGGCCACAAAGGCCCCGTCGGTGCTGGCAACGCGCGCCCGCAGTTGGAGGATCGCCCCATCGCCTGTGACCTCGGCATAGGCGGCTATCGGCGCAGAACAGCCACCCCCCAACAGCCAGAGCAGATGGCGCTCGGCACGCGTGGCCCGCTCGACGGCGGGTTCGGCGATGCCGTCCAGCAGCGCACGGATGCGCGTATCGCCGGCTCGGCACTGCACCCCCAGCGCCCCTTGGCCCGGCGCGGGCAGCATAACATCCAGCGCCAACCATTGGCTGATCTGCCCATCCAGTCCCAACCGGCGCAGCCCGGCGCCGGCCAGCACCGCCGCATGGTACTCCCCTTCCAGCACTTTGCGAATCCGCGTATCGACATTGCCGCGGATGGGTCGGACCGTCAGGTCGGGCCGATAGGCGAGCAGTTGAGCTTGGCGGCGCAGGCTGCTGGTGCCCACCACTGCGCCCGGCGGCAGGGTCTCTAGCGTCCAGCCGTTGCGCGCCACCAGCGCGTCACGCACATCTTCACGGCTGAGCACGGCCCCCACCATCAGCCCCGGCGCATCGTCGACAGGCAGATCTTTGAGCGAATGCACCGCGATGTCGATCTCGCCGCGGCGCAGCGCCTCTTCCAGCTCGGCGGTAAACAGCCCCTTGCCGCCGATTTCTGGCAGTGGTCGATCGAGCCGCCGGTCGCCCTGTGTGACTATGCGAACTAACTCGCAGCGGACCTCTGGGCGAGAGGTCTCGATCAGGCGCGCGACATGCTCGCTTTGCCAAAGCGCGAGTTTAGAGGCGCGCGTGCCAATGCGCACGGCGGAGTCAGAGGGCTGGAGTAGCGTCATGAGGAACGTGCGGTTCGGTTTCTAGGCCAAAGAGAGCGCGGATGGTCGCAGCTTGCTCGTCCACCTGGCCCGCCTCAGCCGGACCGGCGTGGGCCAAGGCCTTGATATGCATGGTCGGCTCGTGCAGCAGCTTGTTGACCAAGGCGCGCGTGAGGTGATCCAACTGCGTGCGGGTGCTGTCGTCCACGTCACCCAAAAAACGCAGGGTGCGCGCCATCTCTTGGCGGCGGATCTGCTCCGCCTTCAGCCGCAGTTCGACCACCAATGGCCGTATGCTGAGGTCGCGCATCGCCTGCTCCCACTCGTCCAGCACTGCATCAATCAGGCTTTCGACGGCGGGAACCGACCGGCGGCGCGCCGCCAGCCCTTGATCTAACTGTTCCTGTAGATCGTCGAGGTCGATCAGGATCATCCCAGGCAGGTGACGAATCGCCGGGTCGACGTCGCGCGGCAGCGCGAGATCGACCAACACCTTGACGCATGTCGCCGCGTCGGATAGGTGGGTCAGCAGTTCCGGCGAGATGACAAAGCCAGGCGCGCGCGTGGCGCAAAAGACAATATCCGCCTGCGCCACGGCGGTGGGCAGTTGGTCGAGCGCCAGCGCCTGCCATCCCGGATCTGCAAGCAGCGCTTGGGCACGGGCCACGGTGCGGTTGACGACGGTGACCTGGCGCGCCTGGCGGCTGTGCAGCACCTTAAGCGCCAGCCGCGCCATCTCCCCTGCCCCGACCACCACAATGCGTCGATCCGCCAAGCTCCCGGCGTATGCCTCCGCCGCGGCCAGCGCAACCGAACTCATGGTGACGGCACGCGTGCCGATCGGGGTCTCGTGCCGGGCGCGCCGTCCGGCACGGATCGCAGTGCGCATCAGCAGCGAGAGCACAGGCCCGACTGTCCCTTGTGCCACGCCTGTCGTATAGGCGCTGCCGATCTGGCCCTGGATCTGCGCCTCGCCTAGGATCAGCGAATCTAGACCGGCTGCAACCTGGCATAGATGGCGCGCCGCATCGCGCCCGGTATAGCGAAACAACCGTGGCGCATACTCCCCTGCCGGCGCATCCAGCGCCGCCTGCAGCGCGGCCTGCACCTCGCCCAGCGCCTCCTCAACCGAGTGGGTGGTCGCGGCATAAAGCTCCCAGCGGTTGCAGGTCGTCACCAAGGCCCACTCCGTGATGGAGGGACAGGCCGGACCGAGCTGCGCGACCCAGTCAGATTCAAGGGCGGATAGCCGCTCGCGAAATTCCACCGGCGCCGTGCGATAGCTGACACCCACACATAGGACATCGGGCACATCCCCCACGCGCGCCGGTCGATCGAGTGTGGTTGGTTGAACAGGCAGCCGTGTCACAGGTAGCTTTCCGATTTGACAGAGACAGAAATTGTGCGTAAATCTATGCAAACCTCAGCGAAACTGCTGACAGTGTACCCAAGGCCGGCAGGCACGTCAAATCACCTTAACTTCGTTTAACCGCCGGCATAGCCCCGGTAAACCCGGCTACGCCAGTTCCACAGGTGTACAGAACCCGCAGCCGGTTTTGGGAGTGGCGGCGCGCCTCTGGTAGACTCTGGAGGATCATATTGTTCAGGGTCCTTTTGTACCAGCTTTACGCCATGTAGTGGCCCCAACGAATGTAAGCAAGTGAGCCATGGACTATCGACAACCGCCGCTGCTCGCAACCGACCTCGAAGGCATCCTCCTCCCGGAGATCTGGATCGCAGTGGCGGAACGAACGGGGATCGCACAACTGCGCCTGACCACGCGCGACGTCGCCGACTATGACGAACTCATGCGAATGCGGCTTGATATCCTACGCGACCACAATCTGCGCCTGGCCGACATTCAAGCCATTATCGCCGAGATGGATGTGCTCCCCGGCGCCTACGATTTTCTGACCTGGGCACGGGCGCAAGCTCCGCTGATCATCATTACCGACAGCTTCTATGAGTTGCTTGCGCCCTTTTTGCCCAAACTGGACTATACCATGGTCTTCGCCCATTCGCTGGTGGTCGACAGCCGCGGGATGCTCGCCGGCTACCGGCTGCGCGTGGTCGACGGCAAACGCAAGGCGCTGCACTCATTTCGCGAACTGGGTTTTCGCACAATGGCGGTTGGCGACTCCTACAACGATATCGGCATGCTTGAGGCTGCCGACGTGGGCGTGCTCTTTCGCCCGCCCGACAACGTCTGTCGCGACTATCCCGCATTGCCCGTCACGCGTGACTATCCTGCGCTGCAGCAGAAGATCACGGATTTTGTGCACGCCGCGCCGCCTACTGCACCCTAGGCAGCGCGGCCAATACCATCTTGCCGACCGGCACGCGCCTTACAGACTGGCGCGGCCCGCCTGCGTAGAGTGACAATGATGGACTAGCGGTCGCGAGAGCTGTACCCATGATCGGCCTTTTTTTCGGAAGCAGCACCGGAGCGACAGCCGCCGCCGCCCAGTTGATCCAGAGCGCGTTTGTCCGCCGTTTCGGGGTCGAGGTGGAATTGTTCGACGTGGCCGACTATTTCCTGGAAGAGATGGCTGGCTTTGACTATTTGATTGTGGGAATTCCCACCTGGAACATTGGCCAGTTGCAGCGCGATTGGGAGAACGTGATTGAAGAGTTCGACGAACTCGACCTGAGCGGCAAGCACGCCGCGCTCTTTGGGCTGGGCGACCAGGCCGGATACCCCGGCTCGTTTGTCGACGCCATGATCTTCTTGGCTGATCTGCTGGAGGCACGCGGCGCAACGCTCGCCGGAGCATGGCCTACCGACGGGTACACGTTTATCCGCTCCTGGGCCGTGCGCGATGGCCGCTTCGTCGGGCTGGTGCTGGACGAAGACAACCAGCCGGAGTTGACCCCCGGCCGCGTCGAGGCCTGGGTGAGCCAGTTGGGCCGCGAATGGATGCTGGCGCCTGCTGGCTAGAGGACGGCCCATGAAGCCAAATGATTGGATGAAGCACACGCACCATGTCTGAAACCGGTTCCACGCCCTTGCCCGCAACGGCATCACCAGAATCATCACCACTGGACAGCCTGTGGGTCAACGTCATCAGTCCCATCGGCTACATCTTGGCGGTCTCCTATCCTGTCCTTGCGCTTTCGACCGGGGCACGCGCCCTCTATCAGCTATTCATTCGCCAGGACATCACCTACTATCCGCCGGTGATCATGAGCGGCGTGGCCGCGCTCTGCTATCTGACGGCCACGCTCGGTTTCGCCTATCGCAGGCGCTGGACCTGGTGGCTCTCGGTGGTGGTCTTGGCCTTTGAGACCACCTTGACATTGGTGGTGGGCATCTGGAGCTTTGTCGACCCGCCCGTCGTGGGGCGCACCGTCTGGCGCCATTTTGGCCAAGATTATGGGTACTTCCCGGCCTTCCAGCCTGTGCTGGGCTTGGCCTGGTTGCTGTGGCCGCAGACCCTGCGCGCCTATGGCATCGTGCGCTCGCCCCGCCGTCCTGATGCTTGAGCTTCTGTGTGAGTCTGTTTGTGTGAGTCTGTATACGCCGATGGGTGGAGGTCGCCGACTTCCCTTGATCTCGATACCCTTGATCTGATAGCCTGTGAGAGTTTGGCCTTTTCACGTCTCTGATTTCACTTCTGTTCGCCATGCGGCGCGCATATCCGCATGGCCGGCGGCCCGTCCCCCGGCCTCACCCGGACGCCTGGCCCTGGCCCTGCTCGCCGGGCTGATCGCGCTCCTCATGTTGTTGCCGCTGGCCTACCTGTTGCTGCGCGCGTCTGCCGTCGGCCCTGCCGACGCGGCGCGGCTCCTGCTGCGCCCCCAGACCTTGACCGTCGTCGGCAACAGCCTGCTGCTGGCCGGTTTGGTGACGTTGCTTTCGTTCATCATCAGCTTGCCATTGGCCTGGCTCACCGTGCGCTCCGACCTGCCTGGCCGGCAGATCTGGAGTGTGTTGGCGGCGCTGCCCTTGGTTATCCCCAGCTTTGTGGGCAGCTATGCCCTGGTCGCCATGATGGGGCCGCGCGGCATGGTGCAGGGTTGGCTGGAACCGTTGGGAGTGGCGCGCCTGCCGTCGATCTATGGCTTGCCTGGCGCGACCTGGGCGCTGACGATCTTTACCTACCCCTATCTCTTCCTGAGCATCCGCGCCGGGCTGCGTAACCTGGACCCTGCCTTGGAGGAAGCTGCGCGCAGCATGGGCTATAGCCCCTGGCGCGCATTCTGGCGCGTCACCCTGCCCACGCTGCGCCCCGCCATCACCGCGGGCGCGATCCTGGTCTCGCTCTATGTCCTGAGCGACTTTGGCGCGGTGTCGATCCTGCGCTTCAACAGCTTCACCCGCGCGATCTATGTCCAATACATGAGCAGTTTTGATCGCAGCCTCGCCTCGCTCCTGGCCCTGGTGTTGGTCGGGATCGCCTTGCTGCTGTTGACGGCCGCGCAGCGTGTGCAGGGGCGGGGGCGCTATCACCGCGCCGGCGTCGGCGCACGGCGGCTGCCGCGCCCGGTGGCCTTGGGCCGCTGGAAGTGGCTCGCCCTGGCCTACTGCCTCACGGTCGTGGTCGCCGCCCTGGTGCTGCCCACCGGGGTGATCGCCTATTGGCTTGTGCGCGGGCTGCGGGCGGGCGAATCGCTGCTGCCGGTCTGGCAGTCGCTCGCCAACAGTGTCCAGGCCGCCACGCTGGCCGCCATCGCCGGGATCACGCTGGCCCTGCCCGTGGGCTATCTGGCCGTGCGTTTCCCCGGTCGCTATAGCGGCTGGGTAGACCGCGCCGTCTACCTGAGCAACGGCCTGCCGGGCATTGTCCTGGCCCTCAGCCTGGTCTTTTTTGGGGCAAACTATGCGCCCCTGATCTATCAGACGCTGGTCATGCTGGTCTTTGCCTATGTCGTCCGCTTCTTGCCCGAAGCCGTGGCGACCGTGCGCGCTGGGTTGCTTCAGATCAGCCCGCGCCTCGAGGAAGCGGCGCGCAGCCTGGGCCTAAGCCGGCGGCAAGCCATCCTGCGCGTCACCATCCCGCTCCTGCAGCCGGGGATTTGGGCCGGGTTCGCCCTGGTGTTCCTCAGCACAATCAAAGAACTGCCCGTGACGCTGCTGCTCGGCCCCGCCGGCTACTCGACGCTCGCCACGCAGATCTGGTCGGCGACCGGCGAAGCATTTTTCACGCGCGCCGCCGCGCCTGCGCTCATCCTCTTGGCCGTGTCGGCCCTGAGTATCTTCCTCATCTTGGGCCAGGAAGAGCGGGCTGTACCATGAGCCGGCCCGCGCAGGAGATTGGCGTCTGCGTGCAGAACGCGGTCAAACGGTTTCCCGGCGTCGCCGCGGCCAACGGCGTCTCGTTTGAGCTGGCCCGCGGGCAGTTGATGGCGCTGCTCGGCCCCAGCGGCTGCGGCAAGACCACGACGCTGCGCCTCATCGCCGGCTTCGAACGGCTGGATGCAGGCATCATCGAGATCGGCGGGCAACGGGTCGCGGGGCCAGGGCGGCATCTGCCGCCGGAACGCCGCCGCGTCGGCATGGTCTTCCAGGAATATGCGCTCTTCCCGCATTTGTCGGTGGCGCATAATGTGCTGTTTGGCCTGCATGCCTATGCCGGCGACCGCGCCCGGCGCATGGCGCAGGTGCTGGAGCTTGTCGGGCTGACGGGCTACGAGGCGCGTATGCCCCATGAGTTGAGCGGCGGCCAGCAGCAGCGCGTGGCCTTGGCGCGCGCCCTGGCCCCAGAACCCGACCTCGTCTTGCTGGACGAGCCGTTCAGCAACCTGGATGCCGGTCTGCGCGTGCGCGTGCGCGCCGAGGTACGCAGCATCTTGCGCCAAGCCAACGCCACGGCGATCTTTGTGACCCATGACCAGGAAGAGGCGTTGAGCCTGGTCGATACAGTCGCCGTGTTGATTCAGGGCGTTGTCCACCAGGTCGCACCGCCTCAAAAGCTCTATCGCCACCCAGCCGATGTGCATGTGGCCGCGTTCTTGGGCGACGCAAATTTCCTGCCCGGCTCCGCTCGCGGGCGGCAGGTGGAGTGTGAGTTGGGCATGTTAGAAACTGTCACCGAAAACCACGGTGCGGTCGATGTGCTGGTGCGCCCCGAGAACATCGCGGTCACGCCGGCGGCTGCCGATGCGCCCACGCGGGTGCGCGCCATCAATTTCTTTGGACACGACCAACTGGTCTCGGTGCAACTGGCTTCGGGCCGCATGGTTGACGCTCGTCTGGGGCCAATGTATCATTTCGCAGTTGGCCAGCCCGTTCACCTGCGCGTCGAAGGGCCGGTGATGACGTATCAGCAGACCTCAGCCACACAGAGCTTGTAGGCCTGTGTCGCCTACGCCCGCCCCCAGAGGGCCGGCATAGCATCTTGAGATAGGGAAGGAGCATCGTATGCGAATCGCGGTTGCAAATGACCACGCCGGCCTGGCGATCAAGCCCGCCGTGCTCGACGAGCTGCGTCAACTGGGCCATGAGATCACGGACTTCGGCACCGACGAAACGCGCTCGGTGGACTTCCCCGACTATGCGGGGTTGGTCGGCCGCGCCCTGCAGCAGGGCGACGTCGAGCGCGGCATCCTTATCTGCGGCAGCGGCGTGGGGATGTGTATTGCCGCCAATAAACTGCATGGCGTGCGTGCCAGCATTGCGCACGATACCTACAGCGCCCACCAAGGCGTCGAGCACGACGGCATGAATGTGCTCTGCCTGGGCAGCCGCGTGATCGGCGACGCGCTGGCGCGCGAACTGGTGCGTGCCTTTGTGGCGGCGGAGTTCCAGCAGGAGGAGCGCTTTATCCGGCGGCTCAACAAGGTCGAGGCGCTCGAGGCGACGGGCGTCGTCCCCTAGCCCCGGCGTTGTTCTACAGCAGCCTATCACAGCGACGAGGAGCAGGTGATGAAACGCATTGAGCAACCGGTGCTTCTGGTGGTGTTTGGCGCGTCCGGCGATCTGTCGAAGCGCAAATTGATCCCCGCGCTCTACCACTTAGCCTATCAGAATCTGCTCCCGCCTAACTTCACCGTGCTGGGCTATGCGCGCACCAAGTATACGGATGAGCAGTTTCGCCAACTGGCGCGCGAAGGCATTGAAGAATATGGGGCCTTAGGCATCGACGAACACATCTGGCATTGGTTCTCGCAGGGGCTGTTCTATCAGGCGGGCAACTATGATGACGTCGAGAACTTCAAGGCCCTCTCCCAGCGCGTCGTCGAGCTGGATAAGGCGCGCCACACCGGCGGCCAGCATGTCTATTATCTGGCGACGCCCCCGGCGGTCTTCAAGCCGATCACCCGGCTGATCCACGACGTGGGCATTTGCCCGGCGGACGCCCATGGACAACAGCGTGTCGTGATTGAAAAGCCCTTCGGCCATGACCTCGCCAGCGCCCAGGAGCTCAACGACCATCTGCTGCAGCTCTTTAACGAGGACCAGATCTACCGGATCGACCATTATCTGGGCAAAGAGACGGTGCAGAATATCCTGGTCTTTCGTTTTGGCAACGGCATCTTTGAACCGATCTGGAACCGCAACTATATCGACAATGTCCAGATCACCGTGGCCGAGTCCTTGGGTATCGGCGACCGCGGCGGCTATTACGACAAGTCCGGCGCCATCCGCGATATGCTGCAGAACCACATGATGCAGCTCTTGTCGTTCACGGCCATGGAGCCGCCGGTAGCGTTTGAACCCAAAGCCGTGCGCGACCAAAAGGTCAACGTGCTGCGCTCGCTGCGCCCCATCGACCCTGCCGACGTGGACAACTGGGTGGTGCGCGCCCAATATGGGCCGGGTGTGAGCGATGGCAAGGAGATCCCCGGCTATCTCAACGAAAAGGGCGTCGCCACCCACTCGACGACCGAAACCTATGTCGCCTGGAAACTGGAGATCGACAACTGGCGCTGGAAGGGGGTCCCCTTCTATATGCGCACCGGCAAGGCGCTGGCAGGCAAGGTCACCGAAATCCAGATCGTCTTTCGCAAACCGCCGCTCATGTTATTCGAGACCTTGGGCGGCGACCATGTGCCGCCAAGCAATGTGCTGACGCTGCGCATCCAGCCCGACGAAGGCATCCTGCTCAGCTTTGATGCCAAACGGCCCGGCCCTTCGGTCATCATCGAGCGTGTAGCCATGGATTTCTCCTACCAAAGCCAGTTCGGCAGCCAGCCCGCTGCCGATGCCTATGAACGCCTCTTGCTTGATGTCTTTGTCGGCGACAGCACACTCTTTGTGCGCCGCGACGAGGTAGAACTCGCCTGGGATCGCGTCACGCGCGTCCTGGAGGGCTGGGAGATGCAGGAGAAGGCCGCCAAGCAGGAGAGCGGCAAGCCGCTCAAACTGCCCAAATATGCTGCGGGCACTTGGGGCCCCAAAGAGGCAGACGATCTAATGCATCGGGATGGCCGCTATTGGCGCAATCCGACGGCCCTCAGAATTCTTCGTTAATAGTGCTCAAGATTGCCGGGTCGATTCGATCGACCAAGGAACTAATTTCATATGAAATATCTCGGAAAAATTGCGGTCTTGCCTACCCTGCCCGTCCCCATCGCGCGGCTTGAGGAACTGGCCTATAACCTGTGGTGGAGTTGGGAACCGGAGGCGCAGGCGCTCTATGCTCAATTGGACCCTGCGCTGTGGGAATCGACCAACCACAACCCGGTCCGGCTGCTCCACCATGTCAGCCAAGAACGTCTCAACGCGGCTGCCGCAGACCCTGCCTATCTGGAGGCCTATCGCCGCTGCCTGGCCGCATTCGACCACTACATGGCCTCCGGTGCCGATACCTGGTATCGCCGCCAGCACGGCGACAAAGCCGGCCAGGTGATCGCCTATTTCAGCGCCGAATTTGGACTCCACGAATGCTTGCCGATCTACAGCGGCGGCTTGGGGGTGTTGAGCGGCGACCACTGTAAGGCCGCCAGCGACCTCGGCCTCCCCTTCATCGGTGTGGGCTTCCTCTACCCGCAAGGCTACTTTACCCAGCGCATCGACCCGCAGGGTATGCAGCAGGCGGAATACGAGAAGATCGACTTCGGCGAGGTGCCCGCGCTCCCCGCCCTAGACCAGAACGGCCAGGAGGTGCTGATCAGCGTCGATCTGCCGGGCCGCACCGTCTACGCCAAGGTCTGGCGCATCCAGGTGGGGCGCGTGCCGGTCTTTCTGATGGACACCGACGTGCCGCGCAACGCCCCGCAGGATCGTGCTTGGCATCGGCGGCGTGCGCGCCGTCTTCGCGCTCGGCTATCGCCCCGCGGTCTGGCACATGAACGAGGGCCACAGCGCCTTTCTCGGTCTGGAGCGTGTCCGGCACATAGTACAGGAAGAGCATCTCAGCTTTGACGAGGCCGTCGAGGCCGTGCGCTCTAACACGCTCTTCACCACCCATACCCCCGTGCCTGCCGGCAACGACGCCTTTGCCTTTGAACTGGTGGACAAGTTCTTCTGGCAGTATTGGGGCCAGTTAGGCTTGGACCGCGATCGCTTCATCGAGTTCGCCCGCCAGGAACTGCCCTGGGGGCCGCAGTACAGCATGACCGTACTGGCGCTCAAGCTCAGCGGCTATGCCAATGGTGTCAGCCAACTCCATGGCGAGGTCAGCCGCGAGATGTGGAAGTTCCTCTGGCCCGACACCCCGGCCACAGAGATCCCGATCGCGTCGATCACCAACGGCATCCATACCCAGACTTGGCTCGCGCCGCAGCTCCGGGCGCTGTATAGCCGATATCTACCTGAAGGCTGGTTACAGCATGTCGAAGATCCGGCGACCTGGCAGGCCGTCGACGATATCCCCGACGAGGAACTGTGGGCCGCCCATCAAGTGTGTAAGGACGATCTGATCCAGTTTGTGCGCCGCCGCGCCAAACGCCAGCTCCTGCGCCATGGCGAAGGCCCGCAGCGTGTCCACGCGGCCGGAGATCTGCTGAACCCGCGCGCCCTGACAATCGGCTTTGCGCGGCGCTTTGCCACCTACAAGCGCGCCACACTGCTCTTCCATGATCTGGAGCGCCTGCGCCGTTTGCTCAACGACCCCGACCGTCCCGTACAGGTGATCTTTAGCGGCAAGGCGCACCCCGCCGACGACGCCGGCAAGGCGCTGATCCAGCAGGTTTTCGAGTTCAGCCAAGAGCCCGATTTCGCCGGCAAGATCGTCTTTGTCGAAAACTATGACATGAACATCGCCCGCCACCTGATCGCGGGCGTAGATGTGTGGCTGAACACGCCGCGCCGCCCGCGTGAGGCCAGCGGCACCAGCGGCGAAAAGGCGGCGCTCAACGGCATCCCCAACTTCAGCATCCTCGACGGCTGGTGGGCCGAGGGCTTTGACGGCACCAACGGCTGGGCGATCGGCGAGGAACGCGAGTACAAGGACAGCGAGACGCAAGACGAGGCGGATGCCTACAGCCTTTATTCGACACTTGAGGAGATGATCATCCCGCTCTACTTTGAGCGCGGCGGGGACGGCTCTGTGCCTCATGGCTGGGTCGAGATCATGAAGAATACCATCCGCACCTGCGCGCCGCAGTTCAGTATGCGTCGCATGGTCATCGACTACACCGAGCAGTTCTACCTCCCCGCAGCGACGACCGGGCAGCGCTATCACCAGGACCATTTCCAAGTCGCCAAATCCATCGCCGACTGGAAAGCAGGGCTGCGCCAGCAGTGGGCTAACGTGCATATTGAGCGGATCCCGCTCACGGTCGACCAGGTGAAGGTGGGCGAGTCGGTGCCCGTGCAGGCCAGGGTGTGGCTGCACGGCATCCCGCAAGATCAGATCGTCGTCGAGATTGTGACCAGCCCCTTGGCAGCAGACGGCGAGCTAACCGCGCCCCACCTACAGCCTATGCACCTCAACGGCAGCATGGGCGGCAGCACGGGCGATGGATTGCTCTATGCCGGCGAATTCCGGCCCCAGCATAGCGGCTCGCTGGCCGTGGCCGTGCGCGTGCGCCCGCATCACCCCGATCAACTGCATCCTATCGAACCGAACCTTGTCAAATGGGCCTAGACTGGGCCTAGAGTGGACCGAGGTTGTGCGCCGAACGACGGGCGGCATGGCGACGGCGATGCCGCCCGTTTTCTTTGCGCCTGCTTGTCTGCATACACCCGCTCTACGGCCTCTCCCCAGAGAGCCGCAACGCCACCGCTCCGGCACAGTCTGCGCAATCCGCCACGCCGTGTTATGATGCTCCTATTGAGACATGCCGCCCGATGGCCGCTAAAGGGCCGGGACATAAAGGGATACCGCTGTGACCGCCGCGCTGGACGATATCACCGTACTCGACCTCTCTCGGGTGCTGGCCGGCCCTTATGCAACGATGCTTCTGGGCGATCTGGGGGCACGGGTTGTCAAGGTCGAACAGCCGGGCCGCGGCGACGACACGCGCCATTGGGGGCCGCCATTCACCGCCAGTGGCGAGAGCGCCTATTTCCTGTGCGCCAACCGCAACAAAGAGAGTGTCACCCTCAACTTAAAATCGGCTGAGGGCCGCGCTGTCCTGCGCGACATGGTGCGCCGCGCCGATGTCCTGGTTGAGAACTTTAAGGTTGGCAGCATGGCGGCGCTCGGGCTGGACTATGCAGCGCTGCGCCCTGAAAACCCGGGGCTGATCTACTGCTCGATCACCGGATATGGACAAACCGGCCCCTATGCCGAACGACCTGGTTACGATGTCGTGATCGAGGCCCAGGGCGGCCTGATGAGTATCACCGGCCCTGCCGGCGGCGAGCCGTACAAGGTGGGAGTCGCCGTCGTCGATATCACTGCCGGCATGCAGGCGGTCATGGCGATCCTGGCCGCACTGCATCACCGCGACCGTACCGGCGCAGGCCAGGCGATCGACATCGCCCTGTTTGACACGCAACTGGGCTGGCTCGCCAACGTCGCCAGCGCCTATCTCGTCTCCGGGCAGACGCCCCAACGCTATGGCAACGCCCACCCCTCGATCGTGCCCTATCAGACGGTCCCTACCGCCGGCGGTTTGCTCATGCTCGCCGTGGGCAACGATGACCAATTTGCCCGCCTCTGCGCGCTGCTGGGCCACCCTGGGTGGGCCGCCGACCCGCGCTTCGCCACCAACCGCGCGCGTGTGAGCCATCGCGCCGTGCTGCTCCCCCTCCTAGAAGCAGAGTTCAGACGCCGCAGCGCAGCGGCATGGACCGAGACACTGTTGGCCGCGGGCATCCCCTGCGGGCCGGTCAACGACGTCGCTACGGCCCTGTCCGACCCCCAGGCCGAGGCGCGCGCCATGGTGCAGACCGTGCTGCACCCGGTGACCGGCAGTGTGCCGCAAGTGGGGCCGGTTCCCAAGCTCGGGGAGACGCCGGCCCGCATCCACCTTCCCCCTCCCCTGCTGGGCGAACATACGGAGGCCGTCTTGGCCGAATGGCTCGGATACAGCGATGAGCAGATAGCAGGCTTGCGCGCGGCAGGCGCGATCTGACCTGTTTCATCCTTCATACACATAGCTGTCAGCAACAGGAGTTGACCATGGACTTCAGCCTGAACGCAGAACAACAGATGATCCAAGACGCGGTGCGTAAATTTGCCCGCAGCGAGATCCTCCCCTATTCGCGCGATTGGGATCACGCCGGCAAGTTTCCCCGCGAGCTGTTGACCAAGATGGGCAGCCTCGGCTACCTCGGTGTGCCGATCCCCGAAGAGTACGGCGGCGCCGGCCTGGACTATATCTCAGAAGCGATCGTCTTTGAAGAAGTGGGCTATGCCGATTCCAGCGTGCGTACGACGCTCTCGGTCCAAATGTCGCTGGTCGAGCTGACGATCCTCCACTGGGGCAGCGAGGCGCAAAAGCAACACTATCTACCCAAGCTGTGCAGCGGCGAATGGATCGGCTGTTTCGGTTTGACCGAACCCAACGCCGGGTCGGATGCCGCCAACATCGCCACCAGCGCGCGCCGCGAAGGCGACGAATGGCTACTCAACGGGCAGAAGGTCTGGATCAGCAACGGCACGATCGCGGACATGGCGATCATCTTCGCCCAGACGCAGCCCGGCTCCAAGTCAAAAGGCATGGTTGCCTTTCTCGTCGATGCCAACACGCCCGGCTATTCAGCGCGCAAAATGACCGGCAAGTTGGGCCTAAAGGCCAGCGATACCGGCGAACTCTTCCTCGACAACGTGCGCGTGCCCGACAGCGCGCGTTTGGGCGAGGTGGGCCAGGGCTTCAAGATCGCCATGAGCGCCCTGGATAATGGCCGCTATGGGGTCGCCAGCGGCTGTGTGGGCAGCGCCCAGCACGCGCTGGATGCCAGCGTGGCCTATGCCAAAGAACGCATCGCCTTTAACCGCCCGATTGCCGGTTTTCAGCTTGTCCAAGACATGTTGGCCCAAATGAAGGTCAACGTCGAAGCCGCGCGGCTCTTGGTCTATCAGGCCGGCTGGGTTAAAAACCAGGGCCAGAAAAGCACCATCCCCGTCTCCATCGCCAAATACTATGCCACCGAGATCGCCAAACAGAACGCCGACATGGCGATCCAGATCCACGGCGGTTATGGCTATTCCGACGAGTATGTGCCCGAACGGCTCTGGCGCGACGTGCGCGTCGCCAGCCTCTATGAAGGCACAAGCCAGATTCAAAAGCTGATCATTGGCCGGGACCTGACCGGCATCTCGGCCTTCGAATAGAGGGCCTTTGTACGCAGGAGGCTGGGCGCGGCAATCTAGGCCTCCTCACACCCATTCCGTTTGGATGCTCCCACTTTATCGACACCAAGTATGCAGAGGAGCAGCTCCCATGCAGGAGGTATAGGATATGCGTGTCATCATTACAGGCGGCACAGGGCTGATCGGCAGCGCGCTGGCCCACGCGCTGGTTGCCGATGGGCATACGGTCATCGTGCTCACGCGCAACGCTCGCCGGCGCGTCGATCTCCCTCCGGCAGTTCAGTTGGTGGAATGGGATGCCGCATCCGCTGCGGGCTGGGCGCACCACGCCGACGGCGCAGACGCCATCGTCAACCTGGCCGGCGAAGGCATTGCCGACAGCCGCTGGAGCGATGAGCGCAAAAAGCGCATCTACGCCAGCCGCGTCAACGCCGGCAAGGCCGTCGTCGAGGCGATCACTGCCGCAACCGTCAAGCCCAGGGTCTTGGTCCAGGCTTCGGGCGTGGACATCTACGGCCCGCACGGCGACGAGATTGTCACCGAGGCCGACCCGCCTGGGAGAAGCTTCCTGGCCCAAGTTTGCTTCGATTGGGAAGCGTCCACCGCGGCCGCATCGAGCCAGGGCGTGCGCCGTCCCATCATCCGCTCCGGCCTGGTCCTCAGCAACGAGGGCGGCGCCTGGCCGCGGATCGTTCTGCCCTTTAAGCTCTTTGCCGGCGGCCCGCTGGGCAATGGCAAGCAAGTTTGGCCGTGGATCCACATCAAAGACGAGATCCGTGCCATCCGTTTTCTCATCGACCATCCCAGCGCCGATGGCCCCTTTAACCTCTGCACACCGCAGCCGCTCGCCAACCGAGAGTTTGCTCGCGTGCTCGGCCAAGTGATGGGACGGCCTGCCGTGATACCCGTCCCCAGCCTGGCGCTCCGCGCCGTCTTTGGCGAAATGGCGGACGTATTGCTGGAAGGCCGGCGCGTGCTCCCCCAGCGTCTCCAGGAGCTAGGCTTCTCCTTCGACTATCCGACCGCTGAAGCCGCCTTTCGCGCCCTACTGCAATGAAACGCGCCCATCATGTACCGTGCAGGCTCATGAACCGAAGGAGTAATCCATGAATCGAACCGGCAAGATCGGGATCGTCGGCAGCGGCTTTGTCGGCGCTACCGCGGCCTACGCCATGGTGATGAGCGGCGTAGGCCGCGAGATTATCTTGGTCGACATCGACGAAGCGCGCGCCCGCGCCGAGGCCGACGATATCCGCCACGCCGTCCCCTTCGCCCACCCGATGGATGTCCACGCCGGCGGCTACAGCGATCTGGCCGGCTGCCGCGTGGTCGTGCTCACCGCCGGGGTCAACCAGCGGCCCGGCGAGACACGCCTGGAACTGCTCGACCGCAACGCCGCCATCTTTCGCGCCGTTGTGCCCAGCGTCCTGGCCCACGCCCCGCAGGCCATTCTGGTGGTCGCTTCCAACCCGGTCGACGTGACAACCCACCTGACCGCGACCTACGCTGCCGAGCTTGGCGTCCCCTCGACACGCGTGGTCGGCTCCGGCACCACCCTCGACACGGCGCGCTTCCGCACGCTCCTGGGCGCGCGCCTGGGCGTCGACGCCCAACATGTCCATGCCTATGTCTTGGGCGAACATGGCGATTCCGAGGTGCTGGCCTGGTCCGAAGTCAGCATCGGCGGCATCCCCCTGGACGACTACTGCCGCAGCCAGGGGGTGGTGCTCGACGCCGTGGCACGCCAGGCGATCGACGAAGGCGTGCGCCGCGCGGCCTATACGATTATCCAGGGTAAACGCGCCACCTACTACGGCATCGGCGCGGCCTTGGCGCGCATCGTCAACGCCATCCTGCGCGACCAGCGCGCCATCCTGACCGTCTGCTCGCCGATGGACGAGGTCGCCGGCGTGCGCAACGTCACGGTCTCGCTGCCGCACCTGGTTGGCGGGCAGGGCGTGCTCTCCACCCTCTGGCAGCCGCTGGCTCCCGAAGAGGAAACCGCCCTGCAGCGCAGCGCCCAGACTGTCAAGGCTGCAATCGATAGTATCCACGCCGGTTCTGCCACAGCGAGGCCAGGATAGCTACAGCCAAAATGCTGGCAATGACGCTCAGTGAGACCGCCACCGGGATCTTATAGAGATCGACCATCACCATCTTCACGCCCACAAACACCAACACGACCGCCAGCGCCGGTCGCAGGTAGTGAAACTTGCCCATGGCGCCGGCCAGCATAAAGTACAGCGAACGCAGCCCCAGAATGGCAAAGACATTGGACGTATAGACGATAAACGGGTCGTTCGTCACGGCGAAGATCGCCGGGATCGAGTCTACCGCAAAGACCAGGTCGGTGCTCTCCACCATCAAAAGCACCAGAAACAGGGGCGTAGCCATCAGCACGCCTGCTCGGCGCACAAAGAACTTATCGCCCACATACCCTTGCGTCACCGGCATCAGCCGGCGGAAGAGCCGAACCAAGGGATTCTGCTCCGGATGGATCTCCTGCTCGCGGTGCAGGGCCATTTTGATGCCGGTCAAGATCAGAAAGCTGCCAAAGAGATAGATGATCCAGTGGAACTCTTTGAGCAGCGCCGCGCCCGCCACGATCAGCGCGCCGCGCATCACCAGCGCGCCGAGGATCCCCCAGAACAGAACGCGGTGCTGCAGGGCTGCCGGCACGGCGAAGTAGGTGAAAAGCAGCGCAAAGACAAAGATGTTGTCAATGCTCAGCGATTTCTCGATCAAGTAGCCTGTGAGAAAGGCTACAGCCGCTTCGCCATTGCTATACCCGCTGGCCGGGGCAAGAACATCCCAGAACAGATAGATCCCAGCGTTGAAGACCAGCGCCAGCGAGATCCAGATGACACTCCAGACCGTCGCCTCGCGTACCGACACCGCATGGGCGTTGCGGTGAAATACGCCCAGATCCAGCGCCAACAGCGCCAGCACGAACACATTGAACCCAACCCACAGCCACACCGTGCCTTCGAACATCGTTCTATACTCCTCGGTTGTGATGGACCGCGGGGCAAACAAAAAGCGAGACCCCACGGAGTTCGATTCCCGTGGTAGTCTCGCCAGAAGTGCTCAAAGGCACAGTTGCCGACCGAGAGCATCGCTCCGTAATGACGGCCGGCTGTCTCGCGATGTGCGAGTGGCTACTCCCTAACCGGCGCTCAATGTAGCGGGCCGCCGGGGATGATGAATGTAAGCGCCCCTCCCATTCCGAGGCCAATCTACGCAAATTCCCCCTGTACATTCACGTATGGGGCAGTTTCGAAATTTTGTTCTACGCGTGGTATACTGTAGCCGGATTGGCCGGTGGCCTTCACACCTTCTCAATTGGAAGACAGAGCCGGTATGGACAGCGCGATCTCCGTCAACCACCTCACCAAATCGTTTGTCGTGCCTATACGTGAAGGGGGCGTCTTCGCCGCCATGCGCAGCCTGGTGGCGCGCCAAGAACGAACGATCACAGCCGTGGACGGCATCTCCTTCCAAGTAGGCGCCGGCGAGGTCGTCGGCTTCTTAGGCCCGAACGGAGCGGGCAAGACGACCACACTCAAGATGTTGTCCGGGCTGCTGCACCCCACTGCCGGCGATGTGCGCGTCCTGGATGCCGTGCCCTGGCAGCGCCGCCGCGAGTTTCTGCGCCAGATCACCCTGGTCATGGGCAACCGCAACCAACTGCAGTGGGACATCCCCGCCATCGATTCATATGAGCTGAACCGAGCCGTCTATCGCATCCCGCGGCCGGTCTACCAGCGCACACTCGACGAATTGGTCGACCTGCTGGACCTGGCCGACCTGTTGAAGAAGCCGGTGCGCAACTTGTCGCTGGGCGAACGCATGAAGTGCGAGATCGCCGGCGCGCTGCTGCACCAACCCCGCGTCCTGTTCTTGGACGAACCCACGCTCGGCCTGGATGTCACCATGCAGCGGCGCATCCGCAGCTTCATCCGTGAATACAACAAGCGTCACGATTCGACAGTGCTTCTCACCAGCCACTACATGGCCGATGTGGAGGCGCTGTGCAAGCGCGTGATCGTCATCCATCACGGCAAGATCCTCTTCGACGGCGACCTGGCCGACTTGGTGACGCGCTTCTCGCCCTATAAGACCATCTCTGTGCAGTTGGACGCAGGCAGCCACGATCTATCGGCCTATGGCGATGTAGTGGAGCAGAACGGCGCCGGTATCAAATTGCGCGTCCCCAAGGTGGAGACCGCCGCCGTCACCGGCAGGCTGTTAGCCGATTTGCCCATCGCCGACCTCACCGTGGAAGACCCTCCCATTGAGGAGGTCATCGAGCAGGTCTTTGCCCTGCCCGACGACCCGGCCCACATTCCGGCCCAAGAGACAGCTTCCATGAAAGCCAGGGGGTGAGCAGTGCGCGCCTATCTGGAAATCTACAGCGTCCAGCTCAAGACGCAGCTCGCGGTCCAATTTCAATATCGTGTCGCCATGCTCATCTGGCTGATCGGCATGGTCGTGCAGCCGGTCGTCTATCTGGTGGTCTGGTCCACCGTGGCCGAACACCGCGGCGGCGAGGTGGGCGGCTTTACGTCCGGCCAGTTCGCCGCCTATTACATCCTGCTTATGGTCGTGAACCATGCCACCTTCACCTGGATCATGTGGGAATATGAGTACTATGTGCGCGACGGCACGCTGGCCGGGCTGCTCTTGCGCCCGATCCACCCCATCCATCGCGACATCGCCGACAACCTGGCCTACAAGGCGCTGACCTTTGTGGTCGTGCTGCCGGTCGCGCAGCTCCTCGCCTGGCTCTTCCACGCCGAGTTTCACTGGCAGCTCTGGTCTGCCGCGCTCTTTGTGCTCGCGCTGCTGCTCGCCGGCCTCATGCGCATCCTGGCGGAGTGGACGCTGGCCATGGCCGCCTTCTGGACCACGCGTGTGGGCGGCATCAACCAGGTCTATTTTGTGGTGCTCACCTTTATGGCAGGCGTGGTCGCGCCGCTGGACCTCTTTCCGCCGCTCGTCCGCCAAGCCGCCTACCTGCTCCCCTTTCGTTGGATGATCTATTTTCCGCTGGAGCTTGCCCTAGGCCGGCTCTCGCCCCAACAAGCATTGACCGGGTTGGGCGCACAGATCGGCTGGATCGCGCTGCTCCTTGTCTTGCTCAACGCCATCTGGCGCATCGGCGTGCGCCGCTTCTCCGCCGTCGGCGCCTAGGGGAGTTATAGGTAGGGGATCATAGGAGGTCACCCATGCGCCATCAACTGCGTCTGGTCAGCACCTATCTGCGCTTGGGCGCGATCAACGAGTTGCAGTATCGCACCAACTTCTGGACCAACCTGCTGCAATCCATCCTGGGGCTGGCGACGGCCATGGGCGGTCTGGGCGTCATCTTTCTGCATACCGACACGCTTGCCGGCTGGCGGCCCGCCGAATTGGCCGCACTCGTCGGCATCTTCTATATCATGCGTGGCGCCATCCGCGCCATCATCCAGCCCAGTATGGAAGCCTTTATGGACTCTGTGCGCAAGGGCACGCTCGACTTTGTGCTGACCAAGCCGGAAGACGCCCAGCTCCTGGTCAGCATCCAACGCGTCTCGCTGTGGAGCGTGCTGGACGTGCTGCTCGGCTTGGGCGTCGTCGCCGTCGCCCTTACCTCGCTCGGCGCGCAGATCGGCCTGGGCCAGCTTGTCGCCTTTACCCTGGCCCTGATCACAGGCTCCGTCATCGTCTACAGCTTCTATGTTGTGTTGGCTACCTGTGCCTTCTGGTTTATCAAGATCGAGAACATCCTGGTCATCTTCCAGAGCCTCTACCAAGCAGGGCTGTGGCCTGTCGGCATCTACCCCCAGACGCTTCAGATCATCCTCACCTTTCTCGTGCCGGTAGCCTTTGCCGTCACCGTGCCCGCCGAAGCGGCGGTCGGCCGTCTCTCGCCGCCGACCCTCTGGCTGGCGATGGGCTTGGCCGTGCTGCTGTTCGTTGTCGCGCGCCGCTTCTGGCATTTCGGCATTCGCCACTATTCCGGCGCATCCGCCTGAGATGCGCCCCGGTCGCGCAGAGATAAGTGGACTACAAGGAGTCTAATTGATGAAGGAGTCTGAGTGATGGCAAGCCCCGCATTGGCCCCGAACCTGGCCGTCGTGCGCTTAACCGTCAACGACGCCGCGACCTACAGCGGCGAAATGCCCACCCACGATGTCGTGCATCTGGCCTTGGATCGCCTGCTGCCCCACTCCATACGCACCAACCATCGCCTCTCGGTCTATAAGGGCGATGAGTTAATCTACCCCGATATGTTCCTCTACGAGATCATCGCCCACTATGGCGACGCCGATTTGCGCGTGGTCGCAGAGGAGCTTGACCTGGCAAGCACGCGGCCCTTTGCCAATTACGGCTTTGACCATCTGGCGTTGGCCTTTGAAGACCGCGCCCTGGCGCGCCGCTTTTTCCAGGAAGGGTTGGGGCTGCAGGTCGTGCGCGACGACGACCACCTCACGGTCGTCACCAGCGGCAACACAGCCCTCTTCCTCTTTGACTTCAACCCCGACGCGCCTTTGGCCCCGCCCACACCCAGCCGCATCCATCACCTGGGGTTCGTCGTGGACGACCTGGAAGCCGCCGCCGCACACCTCAAGCGCGATTTTCCCGAATTCCTGGGCGAATTTACGCTGCTGGAGCGCGCCGAGCGGTGGAGCCTCTACGGGCATGTCCAGATCGGCACGATCCGCTTTATGCTTCAACTGAGCGAGATCAAACCCCGCTACCGC